>JAOAPT010000811.1 GCA_025463045.1 Candidatus Solibacter sp. | reverse complement strand
GGTGAATTCATGACGGTGAACTCATGACGCGCATCCTGGTGGTGGAAGACGAGCCCGGCATCGCGCTCGGGCTGGAAGACGATTTGACGATGGAAGGCTATGAAGTCGAAGTGGCGGGTGACGGGATCACGGCGACGCGGCTGGCGAAGACGGGCGCGTTCGATCTGATTCTCTTGGACGTGATGCTACCGGGAAAGGATGGACTCGAGGTGTGCCGCGAGCTGCGGCGCGCGGGGTTGAAGACGCCGATCCTGATGCTGACCGCGAAGGCGCGCGAGGCGGAGAAGGTGGAGGGGCTCGAACTCGGCGCGGACGATTACGTCACCAAGCCGTTCGGCACGCGGGAACTGCGCGCGCGCATCAAAGCGCTGCTGCGGCGCGCGGGGGAGAGCGAGCCCGAGCTGTGCTGCTTCGGCGACGTGGAGGTGGATTTCGCGCGCGGCGAACTGCGGCTCGGCGGCAAGGCGGTGGAATTGACGCCGATCGAATTCAAGCTGCTCGACGTGTTCATTCGCGCGCGCGGGAGGGTGTTGAGCAGGGATCAACTAATCGCTTCGACGTGGGGGCCGGAGACGTTTACGAGCGCGCGGATTGTGGATAATCACATTGCGAATTTGCGGCGGAAGATCGGGGACGATCCGGGCGAGCCGCGGTTTTTGCGGAATGTGCGCGGGCTGGGTTATCGATTCGATGGGTAGAACTTCCATAGCGGCGCTGGTGCTCGCGGTGGCTGCGTTCGCGGGTCCGGAGAGCGATGCGGAGCGGCAGCTCGAGGCGGCAGTGCATCGCGAAATGGTGCTCGGCGATATCGCGGCGGCGATCGGCATGTATCGCGAAATTGTCGCGCAGGCAGGGACTCCGCACCCGGTGGCGGCGCGCGCGCTGCTGCATCTGGGACAGTGTCAGGAGAAGTTGGGGCAACGGCGCGAGGCGCACGCGACATACGTGCGCGTGGTACGCGACTTCGCGGCGGAGGGCGGGATCGCGGCGGAGGCGAAGGCGAAGTTGTCGGGATGGAGCGACGCGCCGCCGGGTCCGCGCAATCTGCGATTCGAGCAGGGCAGGGTGGACGATGTACCGCCGGGGTGGTTCGTTCCCGCGGTGGAGAAGACGACGGGAATTCTCGCGCAGTTGCGGCACAAGGGCTGCCGCGGCAGCGGGGGATGCGCGGTGGTGATCGCGCCGGCGACGGCCCCGGATGCGGTGGGGAATCTGATGCAGAGCTTCAGCGCGGCGGCGTATCGCGGGAAGACGGTGCGGCTGCGCGCGTGGGTGCGGGTGGAGGCGGGGACTCCGGGGGATCGCGCGCAATTGTGGCTGAAGGTGGATCGTCCGAACGGGCGCACGGGATTTTACGACGATATGGATGATCGTCCAGTGCGCGATGCGGAGTGGACGAATTGCGAGATTGTCGCGGAGGTGGATCGCGACGCGCAGTTTCTGGATTTTGGCGTGCGGTCGATCGGGCGCGGGCGGGTGTGGGTGGACGAGGTGTCGTTCGAGATCGTGCCGGAGGAGCAGGTGACGGCGGTGCGGAATGCGATCGGGAGGCTGTACGCGCGGACGGATACGACGCTGTCGGGATTCCGATTCTCCGGGCCGCAGGCGGTGGCGACGGTGCGGACGGTGACGCAGCGCGGCGAATTTTTCCTGGTGGAGACGGCGCGGGATACGTGGAGTCGCACGGAGGACGGGTGGAAGGTGACGGAGCACGTGCCGCTGACGGCGAGGTACGAGGGCGCTCCGGCGGATCCGGATGTGGTGCGTGCGGTGGCGGACGATGTGCGGCGGCTGGCGCGTCCGGTGAGCGGGTTGACGCCGCTGCGCGCGTCGGCGGCGTGCGTGGTGGTGCATCGCGGCGATCAGGCGGAGGGGTCGGGCGAGCATGTGCTGGCGGCGGCGGGGATGACAGGGTTCGCGCTGGAGTTGGCGAAGGTCCCAGCGGACTCGGCGCTCGGGCGATGGCTTGGGGAGGCGCATTTATTTGGGGGAGTGCCGGGGACGCTGGCGAAGACTTGCGACACGCTGGTGTTTATGGAGGCGGGGAAATAGGGAGATGGCGTCCGGTTCACGCACCGCGACAAAACGCTTCACAAATGGTGTTGCTGATATCGCTATAATAATTCTGTGAAGGCACAAGCGACTAAGAAGTTCGAATTCACATCGCCTGACTCCATCGAGCAGTTCAGGAAGGCGGCGGAAGCCTTCAACACGCGCTCGATGAGGTCTCAAGCCGCTGCGCGTAAGGTCTTGGTCAAGGAAGGTATCTACACCAAGTCCGGAAAGCTCACGAAGCGTTATTGCTGATCTCTGTGCATCGGCTCGCGTCTGCCTTCATCCTTGGCTATCACGGTTGCGACAAGCGCATCGGCGAGCGATTGTTGGCGGCAGAGACTTCAAACCAAGCAATAATGACTACGATTGGCTCGGTCCAGGGATCTACTTCTGGGAAGCAAATCCGTCGCGTGGGCTTGAATTTGCTGAAGAAGCATCAAAGCGGAAATCTACGCAGATCTCAAAGCCGTTTGTCATTGGTGCTGTGATCGAATTGGGCCTTTGCCTCGACCTCACAACCTCAAGCGGTTTAGATTGGGTGAGGATTGCTTATAAAAGCCTAGTTGAGGTGAGCCGGGCTGCTGTACTGGCATTGCCGATCAACAGCAAGGACAACCTCCGACGAAACCTTGACTGCGCTGTTGTTCGGCGATTGCACACGCTCCTCCAAGCCCAGAAACAACCTTCGATTGACACGATCAAAGGTGTTTTCACAGAGGGCGAACCTGCCTATCCAGGTGCCGGTTTTCGAGAGAAGACTCATATTCAGATTGCGGTTCTTAATGCTCGATGCATTAAGGGCGTTTTTCGTGTGCCTCAGGAACAACTCCGCGCATAGATCAAAGTCTACTGCTCGGGATTTCGCGGAAACTTCCAGTATGGCAGGCGGACGTTGCGCAGCAGGATGTTGTCGGCGCGGATGGCGGCGGGGGCTTCGAAACCTTGGGCGCCGCCGGCGGTGACGTAGTCGTCCTGCTCGACGCCATCGCCGGAGACGCCGAGGCCGCCGACCAAGGCGTTGCCGCGATAGAGTGGGGACGATCCGGGGAAGAACACGATACCGGATTGATTAGCGTTCGCGGGCTGGTGGCCCTGCGTGCAGGGGTTGGCGATGTCTGCCTGGTACATGTCGGCGAAGGGGCCGGGCTTGGTGTTGACGATACCGGAGGGGAAGTAGGTTTGCGATGAAAAGCCGACGGTGCGGTTGGTGACCGCCGTGTTCGCGGGCACTCCGGGAAGGTCGCGCGGGTCGCGATTCGGGCCGGAGAAGTAGACGACGTTGCGCGCCTTGGTGAGAGCGACGTCGTTACTGAAGATCGTCGCGTCGGGCATGCGGTAGAGCG
>JAOAPT010000809.1 GCA_025463045.1 Candidatus Solibacter sp. | reverse complement strand
CGGCCGAACGCGTCTTTCACTACGGGATTGTCGCTGCCGCCGATCTCCAGCGAACCCTTGCCGGCGCCGACGTGCAGGCCGGTTTCGCAGAGCATCTCGCCTTCGAGAATCAGCTTCCCGATCAGTTTCAACTCGGTTTGAGAGGTATGTGCGCTCATGCTTTACTCGTTGTAGGCCACGATGGCCTCGAATAGATCCTTGAACCGTTCGTAACCCTTGATATCGTTGCGGCGCGTGACCTGCAGCAGCAGCTTTTCGAGCTGGTCCAGGCTGCGCAATCCGTGGCGCGCGATGGTGTACGCGAGACGCGCGCGCAGCATCACGAATTCGTGCTGCCGCTCGCCTTCCGGAGCGCGCACCGCGCGGCGCACCGAGCTGTACAGACGGCGCAACTGGCTCTTCGTGCCGCTATCCATATCGCGCATGCGGCTGACGATGGCGTGCGCCTGGTTGTCCAGGTAGAGGCTGTCGTTGATCAGCTTTTCGAGCTCGATTTCCGGCGGACCTTCCGGACGCCCGCGATCGAAGCCGCGACGGTCGCCGCCGCGATCTCCACCACGGTCACCGCCCCGCTCGCCGGCGCGATCCCCGCGCGGTGGTCCGCCCGGCCCACGGCCGCCCTCGCGCGGTGGTCCGCCCTGCGCTCCGCGTCCGCCTTCGCGCGGCGGACGGGCTTCTTTCTTCTGCTCCTGCTGTTCTGCCATGTGCTAAACCTCTGTCACCAATCTGGCCCATTCCAGGGCCACCAGGCCCGCGGGCCGCAGCTTCACTTCCGCCGATTTCTTGCCGATCATTTCGCCGATCAGGTGCGCGCGCAATTTCTGAAATTCGCGGTCGCGCGTGCCGCTCAGGATGCGGTTGAAGCGGCGCTGGAAACGCCACGTCCGCTGCACGTCGGCCTCGGCACCGTACGCATCCCTGCGGTAGAAACTCCGCAATTGATACAGGAACTGCTTGGACATCCGGAAATCGTGGATCAGGCGCGTCACGGTGTCCTTCAATTCGGCCGCATCGTTCAAATGCCGCCACTCCAGGATCCGCCCTAGTAAATAGATACAGTCGCGGTCGCTCGATTTCGCCAGGTCCAGATTGCGGCCCGCCTCTTCGTAGACGGTCGCCAGCGGGAAGTACGTCTCGGGCGCGAGCGCGATCGCCATCGAAATCGTTTTGCCTTCCGCGCCTGGATATTCCTTCAGGTTCTCTTCGGTGAAGCGGTGGAAGAGGCGCTGGATTTCGCGCGCCAGCGCGATCAGCGCGTCCCACGATCCGTAGACCGCGAAATCGTCGCCGCCCGAATAAATAATGCTGACCTTGCGCCAGAACTCGGGCAGCGAACAAAGCACTTCGAGTTCGCCGGCGAAGAACTGCTTGTAAAGCACCGAGAGAGGCACATGCTCTTCGATCGAGTGTACGCGCCGCAACCGCAGTCCGAATTTATCGACATCGCCGCGCAACACGCCCCAGATTGAGCGTCCTTGCGCGCGCCGCGCGAGAGTCTGCACGGGAGCGGCCTGTTTGCCATCGTCGCTCGGCGCCGCATGTCGGGCCAGCAGGATCCCGTCGGGCGAAAGATTGCTGCTCACCGGCCAGGTATGTTTGCCCGCCCCCGGGATCACTTTCCCCGGATTTTCCGGCGACCATCCCAGCGTCTGCGCCTCGCGCACTTTCGCGCCGAGCTCCTTGGCGAAATACTGATCGGCCGAGTTGACTGGAGGCGCTACATAAGGAGTGAAGGCCGCCGCGCCCACTTGATGCAGCGGAGCGTTCGTCTTGCCTTCGAGTTCGTCGTTGAGGCGCCGGCGGATGATCGCCCAATCGCCTAAATTCGCGGTGACTGCCCACACCAGCGAGACGCGTCCGCCGCTCAGTTCGCTGATCTGCACAGCCGCCGCTTGAAGGAATTTTTCCGCCGCTTCCCGGAACTCTCCGGGCAGCACCAGGAGGAATTGTCCGCCGCCGCTCGACCCGAGCAGAATGCGCGCCAGACCGAGTTCGGCCAGCAGCGCGCGCGGCAGCACTTCGCAGAGGAGTGTGATCCACTGCGACTTGCCGGCCAGGAGGTCTTCACCGGCGGAACGCACAGAGCGTCCTTCGGCGGCACCCGCCAGCAGGAACTCCTCTGTGCCCAGAATTTTACCTTGCAGCAGGATCTGTTCGGGCATCGAACTCTTGAAAAGCCTTTAAGAACCCCTCACTTTAACACAGAATTCTGAGAGTAACCGGGATTCCGAACAACTGTATAAGTTATGCGAACCTTTACACTGTGCTGCGCGGCCGTGCTGGCGATGACCGCGATGGCGGCAACCGCCGCTCCCCAGACCGCCACCCCGGCCAAGCGCCCCTCCGCAACGCCTGCTTCGCGCGCCGCCGCGCAGCCGAAGTTGACCGACGCCCAGCTCGAGGCGTTGATCAAAGCCAAATTTGCCAAGTCGAAGATCCACGAGGATAAGTTCACCGTCCGCGTGCAGGGCGGCGTGGCGCACATTGAGGGCAAGACCGACGTGCTCCAGCACAAAGGCGTCGCCACCCGGATGTCGCGGACGGCGGGCGCCGTAATGGTCGATAACCGCGTGGAAGTCAGCCAGGCTGCGAAGGACAAGGCGGCTGGAAATCTCGATGAAGGGCGCCGCCGGGTGCAGGTGAAGCGCGGTGACTCGCGGAGCGATCAGCGCCCGCCGAAATGAGATTTCCACAAAGACAGTAAAGAACTTAAGGTGAAATTGGGTTCGAATTTAGCCCCCACCGCAGCCGTGATAAAATGGGCGAAGTCAATCTCCATGAAAGTCACCTCTCTAGTTGTATTCGCCTGCCTGGGCGCGGCTTGGGCGCAACAGCCCGCGATGCCGGGCAGCGCCCCCACCGGCACCCCCGCCCCGAAGATTCCTGAACTCCCCGACGACACGGTGCTGGCCATCCTCGGCGACGGCACCAAGTTCACGATGGCCGATTTCAAGCGGATCTTCGCCGCGCTGCCGCCTCCCAACCAGCAGATGGCGCTGCGCAATCGCGGGGAGTTTCTCCATCAGTGGGAGATGATGCGGCGGCTTACCAAGATGGCCGAAGCGGCGAAGCTCGACCAGGAGAGTCCTTATAAGGAAGCGCTGGAATACGGCCGGATGAACGTCATGGCGCAGGCCCAGATCACGGCGGCGATCAACGCGATCCAGATCGAGCCCGGCGAAATCGTCAAGGCGTACGACGGCAATAAGAAGAAGTACACGCAGGTCAAGGTGAAGGCGATCTACATCGCGTTCAGCGACGACGCCGCGTCCTCGACGGGCAAGGGCAAGAAGCCGCTGACCGAAGCCGAGGCCAAGGCGAAGGCCGGGAAGCTGAAGGCCGCGCTGAAAGGCGGCGGCGATTTCATCAAACTCGCCAAGGAAAACTCGGACGACGAAACGTCGCGCGATAAGGACGGCGATTTCGCCACCTTGCGGTACACGGACAACATCCCCGACGCCTTCCGAGCGGCCGTCTTTGCACTGAAACAGGGTGAGGTTAGCGAACCTCTGAAACAGCCTAACGGTTACTATCTGCTGCGCGCCGAGGAAGTCAACGTTCGCCCTCTCTCCGAGGTTCGCGACGATATCTACAACGACCTGAAGAACGACCGCTCCACCCAGTGGCTCGACCAGGTCAATCGCGATTCGAAGGTCCAGATCATGAGTCCGGAGTTCGTCGGCCAGCCCGCCGCACCCCCGGCCGCTCCCGCCAAGAAGTAAGTGATTTTGGAGGGCCGGCAAAAGGCCGTTCACGCCAACATGAAAAATATATTCGGCTTGATTTGAGTTACTTGCATTTTTGCAGGGGCTTGCCGCCGATTTCTGTCTCCTAGGCTTTAACCAGGAGACACTTCATGAAAGAAGAAGTTACCAACAACTTACTGGATGCGGCGCAGGCGAATACGCTGGCTGCCGTTCAGCAGCAGGTCAAGGATTGGAACAACGTTGTAAAGTCCAATTACCTGACCGCTTTCGATAACTGGTCGCAGTCCGTGCTGGCGGGACGCGCCGATAACAGCAATCCCCCGCAACCGCCCAAAGGCTACGTGATCGGCCATTTCACCGATCCCACGACGGGCCCGGGAAGCGTCGGCCCTTACGGCGATACGCCGATCATCTGGCCATACCCCGCGCAGGGCAACGATCCCGTGTGCCCCATGCCGCCGGTTCCCCCTTCGCTGAAACCCTACACGCCGCCCGTGATTCCCGAACCGGATAACGTGCGCAACGTACCCGTCGGCGACACCATGCCGGTCGGTTACCGCATCAAGACCGCCGATGGCAGCGTCTGGCAGAAACAGGCCAGCCCGACTCCCTTCGGCGTCGAGTACTACTACACGAGGCTGTCATGAGCGCCTGGTTGAAAGGATTGCTGGCGGCCCTCGCCGGCGGCGCGGTTGCGAGCGTCGCGCAGGCAGTCGCAACGGGGACTAAGCCCAGACAACTGAAGACCGCTGCCATCGCCGGTGCGGCACTCACCCTCGGCGCGTACCTGACCAAATCCCCCATCGAGTCGGAAACCAAGCCGCTGCCTCCAATCGTGTAGTGCCCAGTCCGGTGGTCACG
>JAOAPT010000723.1 GCA_025463045.1 Candidatus Solibacter sp. | reverse complement strand
CGAGGGCGCGGACTTCGCCGGGCACAGGCGAGCGCAGCTCAGCGGACCCGAGATGGGCGAGCAGGGTCCCGGGGTTTACGTAGTCACCGGGTTTGAGGCGGTAGTGGAGATTGCCGGCCTGCGCCGCCTTCACCGCGAACGGCCGGAGCATGGCCGAGAGCTCGGGCCTCGCAGCGGGGTCTCCGAAGCCGGCCAGTGCGAGTGCGGCATTGCGCCGGACCATCGGCTCAGGATCGGCAAGGAGGCGAAGGAGCGCCTCGTGGAAGGGCTGCGACGCGTGATCCTGCCCCATGATCCACGCCGCGGTCTGGCGGATCTCCAGGCTCGGGCTGGCCGCCTGGCGGACGACCGCCGGATACCAGCGCGCCCCCGGCTGTCCGTGCGACAGGCGTTCGCCGAGTTGCACGAGCGCGTGCTGGATGTGGCGCGGCTTACCGGCGTCGGCGAAGTAGCTGTCCATGTCGGAGTCGGAGAGCGGTCGGCCAAACCATGTGTTGTACCAGAAGAGGAAGGGGAAGAGGACAAGCGCGAGGGCGAAGAGCGCGATCAGGATGTAGGCGCGGCGACCTGGCCGGCGGGAAGGCTCCTGGGGCATGGAGACTCATCATACACCCGCGGAGAGTCAGTCGTTCAGGACTCGGGCGAGGATCTCATCGGGCGTCGTTTTGAAATGACGGGCAACATCTTTCACGATCGCCTTGAAGGTACTCAGTGGAAGTGGCTTAATGATTCGGAACAGTGACATGATGCTCGCCGCGTACGCCAGTCGTCATGCGAGAGTGGCTGCCGGTTTGTCTAGTCTCTTTATAACCTAAGCGTGCGAGAGCTTTCTTGAGTTCGGCACCGGACCATTGCCGGGGCACTCTCATACCGCAATCAGTTCTTCGCGGACGAAATGTAGACGGATAATTTTGGGACGCGACTCTTCTTCGAAGTGACACACGACGGCATCGCGAACCATTTCGTTCAGTTCTTCGGGAGTATCGGCGACAGTGAAGATAGACTGGCCGAGGGCTTCGGCTGTGTACCCCCCTTCGGGTGGCTCGCTCACGATGAAGATAATTTCATTCACGCTCGACCTCTTTGCATCCCTGGCGGGCACAGGATGCCAAGAACTCCATTCATTAGCAAAGGATAGCATTGCTCATCAGAGCCTGATGCGTGCTTTCATCCCTCGAGGAGAGTGGGCGATGAGGACCGATGTGTAGGGATTCTCGGTGAGCAATTCGGAAACCTCGTGCATGCCGTCGGTCGTACAGCGCCAAGCCTTCCGTCTGGTTCTTGAATCGAGGATCGAGACGTAGCGGACTCCGAAATTTAGGAATCGTCAACGCGTTCCGCATTTCGGAGAAGCGGTCGTCTTTCGAGGGATTTCGATGCAGATGAGGGGGGCTTGCGGAAGATCTGCTCTGGCTGGCATGCAGCGAAGATCACGCAGACGTTGGGGAGACGGAAGCGGGTTGGGGACACTTGGACACGCTGAGCGAAAAGGACCTCGATCCCCGACTCCCCGCGGTGTTGAAAGAAGTAACCGCCGGCGGCACTTTGCAGACGCGAGTGATCGTACAACCCGACATTGCGCTCCAGGGAGCACTCCGTCACGTATTAATTAACAGTCTGGACGGTAGCTCGTGCTCAAGTATTCGTCGATGCTGACCGTCATAAACGGCAAACGGCCAGAACTCGCCGGCCTCACAAACAGAGCGCAGATAGCATGAGGAACTCATTCGAACAGCGCGGCGAGGGGGACGATGGTGTCTGGGCTTTCGGTGCGTAGCTCAACGACTTCCCGCATTCCGTCGGCAATGCAGCGCCAAGCCTTGCGACGGGCCGGATCGAGGATCCAGACATAGCGGACTCCGAAATTCAGGTAATCGTCAACGCGTTCCTGCATTTCGGAGAGCCGATCGTCTTTCGAGAGGATTTCGATGCAGATGAGGGGAGGCGTGCGGAAAATCTGCTCTGGCTGGCCTTCATCGACGATCACGCAGACATCGGGGACACGAAAGCGGGTGGGGGATACCTGGACGCGCTGCTCCGCAACGACCACTATTCCCCATTCCTTACGCCGAAACAAATAGTAGCCGGCAACCGCGAGTTGAAGTCTCGCGTGATCGTATTCGCCCAAGTTACGCTCCAGAACCATTCCGTCCACGTAGTCACAATCGGGGCGGTAGCTCGTGCTCAGGTATTCGTGAATGCTGACAATTGAGCCAGTTGCCATAAAAAATAACGGCGCCCGGGGATCGCCCGGGCGCCGTCTCCCTGCTAACAGTGTACTCGCGAATTACTCGGCGAGGGACTCTTCGCCGGTGTCTTCGGGGAGTCCGCCGGCGTACTGCAAGCGGGTCTCCTCGTCGTAACCGGGGATGACGTCCAGCGGCTCGGCCACTGGCTCTTCCACCACGTCCTCGCCCGCGATCTTGACCTGCCGGTAATACTCCATGCCGGTTCCGGCAGGGACCAGTCGGCCCATGATCACGTTTTCCTTCAGACCACGCAGGTAGTCCACCTTGCCGTTGATGGCGGCTTCGGTGAGCACGCGCGTCGTCTCCTGGAAGCTGGCCGCGGAGATGAACGAATCGGTCGAGAGCGAGGCCTTCGTGATACCCAACAGCTTGGCCTTACCCTGGGCCGGATGTCCGCCCGCTTCCATCACCTTCTGATTCTCTGCGCGGAACTTGAACTTGTCGACGATCTCGTTCGGGAGGAACTCGGTGTCGCCGATGTCGTCCACTTCCACCCAGCGCATCATCTGGCGCGAAATGGTTTCCAGGTGCTTGTCATTGATGTTCACGCCCTGCAGACGGTAAACCTCCTGAATTTCGTTCACCAGGTACTTCTGCAGCTCCTTCTCGCCGAGCACCGCCAGAATATCGTGCGGGTCGCGCGGGCCATCCATAAGCGGTTCGCCGGCCTTGATCTTTTCGCCTTCCTGAACCTTGATATGGACACCGCGCGGCAGGGAGTATTCGCGCTTCTCGCCGTCTTCGCCTTCGACGAAGATCTTGCGCTGTCCCTTGCTGACTTCGCCGTATCGGACCGTGCCGTTGATCTCCGCCATGATGGCCGTCTCACGCGGCTTGCGCGCTTCGAACAGTTCCACCACGCGCGGGAGACCGCCGGTGATGTCCTTGGTCTTCGTGGTTTCGCGAGGGATCTTCGCCAGCACGTCGCCGGCGTGAACTTCTTCCCCGTCGCGAATCATCAAGTGAGCGTGGGTCGGCATCAGGTACTTCTTGGCTTCCGACCGCGAACCCGTCGCCCCTTCCGGACGAACCTGGATCAACGGCTGCCGCTTTTCGTCGGGCGAATCCACCACGACCAACTGCGACATACCCGTCACTTCATCGAGCCGCTCCTGCATCGTGAGCCCGTCGATGAGATCCTTGAAGTGGACCACACCGCTGACTTCGGTGAGGATCGAGAACGTGTACGGATCCCATTCGAGCAGGACCTGATTGCTCTTCACCGGAGCGCCGTCTTCGACCAGCACGCGCGCGCCGTAATTCGCGGGATAGCGTTCCTTTTCACGGCCCTTATCGTCGACCACCGCCATGATGCCGTTGCGGTTCATCGCGATCAGTTCGCCCTGCTTCGAGCGGACGGTCTGAATGCCGATGTAGCGGGCAAAACCGTCGCTCTTGGCGTCCTGCTTGGACTGTTCGTTGATTCGCGTCGCCGTACCACCGATGTGGAAGGTACGCATGGTCAACTGCGTTCCAGGTTCGCCGATCGACTGCGCCGCGATCACGCCGACAGCCTCGCCGCGTTCCACGAGCCGCCCGGTCGCGAGATTACGTCCGTAGCAAGCCACGCAGACGCCGCGCTTCGATTCGCAGGTCAGCACCGAGCGGATCTTCACGCGCTCGATACCGGCCGCCTGAATCGCCGCCGCCAGTTCTTCCGTGATCTCCTGGTTGATGCCGACGATCACGCTGCCTTCGTAATCCTTCTGATCTTCGAGCGCCACGCGGCCCACAATGCGGTCGCGGAGAGCTTCGATGATTTCGCCGGATTCGATGATCGGCTCCACGTAAATTCCTTCCGTGGTGCCGCAATCGTTTTCGCTGATGATCACGTCCTGCGCCACGTCCACCAGACGGCGGGTCAGGTAACCCGAATCGGCCGTCTTCAACGCAGTGTCGGCAAGACCCTTACGGGCACCGTGCGTCGAGATGAAGTATTGCAGCACGTTGAGGCCTTCGCGGAAGTTGGCCGTGATCGGGGTTTCGATAATTTCGCCCGACGGCTTGGCCATCAGTCCGCGCATACCGGAGAGCTGGCGGATCTGCTGTTTCGATCCGCGGGCGCCGGAGTCGGCCATGATGTAAATCGGATTGAGGTAGCGGCCGGTGCGGTCGTCCTCTTCCATGGCGGTGAACATCTCATCCGAAACGCGTTCGGTAACCTTGCTCCAGATTTCGATGATCTTGTTGTAGCGTTCGCCGTGGGTGATGGCGCCGTCCTGATACTGGTTTTCGACCAGCACCACTTCCTTCTCGGCGTCGCGCACCAGGCCGGCCTTCTCGCTCGGAACGACCATGTCGTCGATGCCGATCGAGATACCCGCGCGGGTCGCGTACAGGAAGCCGAGGTTCTTGATCTCGTCCAGCATGTGCACGGTGACGTGCAGGCCGAACTTGAGGTAGCAGTATTGAACGAGTTGCGCCAGACCCTTCTTCTTCAGCAGGCCGTTGATGTACGGCATGTCCTGGGGCAGGTTGTCGTTCAAAATCACGCGGCCCACGGTCGTGTCCATGTACTGCTTGATGAACTCGATCGGTTCCGTGTGCAGGATGTTCTGGGTGTCGAACGCGTGCACCAGGTCGATGACCTTGCCGGTGTAACGCAGTTTGATCGGCGTCAGGGTTTCGACTTCGCCCATTTCGAGCGCGATCAAGACGTCGTCGGTGGACGCGAAGGTACGGCCCTCACCCTTCGCGCCGGGGCGCGACTTGGTCAGGTAGTAGCAGCCGAGCACCATGTCCTGCGTCGGGATCGTGATTGGACCGCCGTGCGCCGGGGACAGGATGTTGTTCGCCGAGAGCATCAGAGTCGAGGCTTCGATCTGCGCTTCGGGCGAAAGCGGAATGTGAACGGCCATCTGATCGCCGTCGAAATCCGCGTTGAACGCGGTGCAGACCAGCGGGTGAATCTTGATGGCCTTGCCTTCGACCAGTACCGGCTCGAACGCCTGAATACCGAGACGGTGCAGCGTAGGAGCGCGATTGAGCATGATCGGGTGATCTTTGATCACCTCTTCGAGAATGTCCCAAACCACGGGATCCTGCTGCTCGACCAATTCCTTGGCCTGCTTGATGGTGGTGCAGTGGCCGCGCTGCTCGAGGCGGTGATAGATGAACGGCTTGAACAACTCGAGCGCCATCTTCTTCGGCAGACCGCACTGATGCAGCTTGAGGTCGGGACCGACCACGATGACGGAACGGCCCGAGTAATCCACGCGCTTGCCGAGCAGGTTCTGGCGGAAGCGTCCCTGCTTACCCTTGAGGGTGTCGGAGAGCGATTTCAGCGGGCGGTTGTTGGCGCCGCGCAGGACGCGGCCGCGGCGTCCGTTATCGAACAGCGCGTCGACAGCTTCCTGGAGCATGCGCTTTTCGTTGCGCACGATCACGTCCGGCGCGTGCAGCTCAATCAGCTTCTTCAACCGGTTGTTGCGGTTGATCACGCGGCGGTACAGATCGTTAAGATCGGAGGTGGCGAAGCGGCCGCCATCGAGCGGCACCAGCGGCCGAAGCTCCGGCGGAATGACCGGGATGACATCGAGAATCATCCACTCCGGCTTGTTACCGGACTTGCGGAAGCTCTCGACCACGCGCAGGCGCTTGGCGAACTTGAGCTTCTTCTGCTGCGAAGTTTCGGTCTTCATCTTCTCGCGGATTTCTTCCGAGAGAGTTTCGACGTCGATCTTCTTGAGCAGTTCCTTGATGCCTTCGGCGCCCATCATGGCGACGAACTTACCGGGGTGCTCCTGATCCAGCTGACGCTTGCGCTCGTCGCTGATCACTTCGCTGCGGTTGAGATCGGGCACTTCACCCGCGTCCACCACAACGAACGCTTCGAAATAAAGAACCCGCTCGAGCTCACGCAGCGTGATATCGAGGAGGTGGCCGATGCG
>JAOAPT010000705.1 GCA_025463045.1 Candidatus Solibacter sp. | reverse complement strand
CGAGGGCGTCGCTTCGGTGAAGAACACCGACGATCGGGAGCACCGATCCCTAACGGTTGCGGCTCGGATTGTGGGGGGTGCGGGCGTGCTCGGCGAGGTAGGTGGTCCACCAGAGTTCGCGGCTGGGAGCATCGAAGGATTGGGTCCACTGCTTGCGGAAGTCCTTGGCCTTTTCGGCGGCGCGATGCTTGAGGAAGGCGCGTTCCTTGCGGCCGATATCGTGGCCGAGAAGGGCAAGGGTTGCGACGGCGTCGTTTAAATCGCCGAGGACATCCTGGAGATCCTTTAAGGCGGCGATGCGCTGCTCAAGGCCGGGACCGTAGCAGGGGCGGAAGAGTTCGAGCGTGTAGCGGAGACGTTTGGACGCGAGGCGCATGCGGTGGAATTCGGCGGGCTTGCGATCTTTGGCCAGGAAAGCGCGGACCTCACTGAAGTAGTCGGACACGAGGCGCGGCAGCACGCTGCGTGCGTTGACGGCCGGCCCGCGCCGTTCGTCCCACTCGATTTCGGCCTTTGCCACTTACAACCCCAGTTGAGCTTTCCACTTTCGCGAAACGGCGCTGCCTTTCCAACGGCGTAATTCGGCGAGCAATTCGCGTTCCGCTTTGCCGCGCTCGACTTCAAGACGCTTGACCACGGGGGAGCCTTGCGGGAGCCCGGCTTTGTCGAGCAGATCGATAGCGATGTCGAGATCGCGTACCGTACCGCACGCATCCATCAGGTCGGCAAGGCGGCGGCGCATCTTCTTCCACGAGTGCCCGGGATAAAACTGCGCGAACGCCTGCAGGCAGCGGCTCAAGCGGCGGATGGCTACCCGCAAATCGTGCACGGCGTCGGCATCTCCATTGCGCGCGGCGCGGCTGATTTGAAATGCCAGCCGGCGCAAAAGGATCGCGGTCTGTTTCTGCACGTACTCGCGCATACTTACTCCTTGGACTTCACCACAGAGATCGGTCGGTCGTAGATTTGCTGAAAGACTTCACCGGCCCGCTCGGCGGCCCACTGCTCCAGATCGATATCGCTGTTGGAACGCACCTGCAAAATCACCTCGCCATCCCGCAATCGGCAGTCCACTCCGCGAATGCGGTGATCGCGGCTGCGGTTGAGATTGTAGGCGAGGCGGAGGATCGGGATCATTAACAGAAGCATACGCCGTTCCTCGACCGAAAGGGCCTGATAGATTCCGTGGATCGCGTTCGGCAGCGACTTGCGGTGATAGCGGCAGAGGGCGGCGATGAGGAAGCGCTCGCGGTCGGTGAAGCCGGCCATGTCCGAGTTGGAGACGACGTAATAGGAATGCTTGTGATGGCTGACGGAGCTGACGTAGTGGCCGACATCGAGCAGGAACGCGGCGGCTTCGAGCATTTTGCCGCAGGCGGGCGGCAGAAGGTGGAGCGGCTGGAGCGCGCCGAATAGCAGGTTCGAGAGATCGGCGACCTTGCGCGAGTGCTCCATCGAGACGCCGTAGCGGCGGCCGAGATCCTCGACTTCGCGGCGCTGATCGCGGTTGAGGCGGGAGAGTTCGGCGCCCACATTTCGGGCGGCGAGATCGGCAATGATGCCGTCGCGCACGCCGGCCCGTGAATAGTAGAAGGCGGGGAGGTGGAATTCCTGGAGAAATTCGAGGAGGACGGCGACGCCGGGGACGATGATCTCCGCGCGGCGGGGGCCGATGCCGGTGACTTTGCGGCGTCCGGCGATTCCCATCTCGGAGATGCGCGCGTAGAGCTTGCGGACTTGCGAGGTGGAGACGCGGAGGCGGTCGACTTCGTCGCGCTTCGAGCGCGGGGTGCGCGCGACGGCGCTGGCGACGGCGGAGGCGGTCGCGGAGGTGGCGATCACGCGATCCCAGCCAGTGTGCCCGAGGCGCTTGACGGCCGTGTCGAGTTTGGCCTGGATGTACTCGCGCATCTGGTGAAGCTGGCGGCCGCCCGGTGGGTCGTCCTTGAGGAAACTTTCGCGGAGGCGGACAGCGCCGAGCGGTTTGGAGTATGCCTCGATCAGGTGGCCGCGATCGGAGGCGATGATTTCGGCGCTGCCGCCGCCGATATCGATGATGAGGACGCGCTTATCGGGCTGCGGCCAGTTGCTCTGCACGCCGAGGTGAATCAGGCGGGCTTCTTCGCGGCCTGAAATGATTTCGACGGGCGATCCGGCGGCTTCGGAGGCGCGCGCGAGAAACTCGCGCTGATTACGCGTGTCGCGGATCGCGCTGGTGGCGACGGCGCGCACTCCGACGACATCGAGGCTGCGGTAGAGATCGGCCATGCGGGCGAGCACGGTGCAGGTGGCCTTCACGTACTCTTCGCTGACGGTGCCGGTGCGGAAGACGCTCTCACCGAGGCGGGTGACTTCGCGATCGCTCGCGAGCACGCGCGTGGGGAGTCCGGCCACCACTTCCGCGGCTTCCATTCTGATCGAGTTGCTGCCGATGTCGATAGCGGCATATCGAGGCACCCCTCCATGCTAATCGAGATTGCACCGGACTCGGATACCATGAGAAGGGATTGGACATGCAGATTTATCTTCTTCGCCACGGCATCGCCGAAGATGCGCGCGCCGGGCAGCCGGATTCGGAGCGGGCCCTGACCAGCGAGGGACGGGACAAGCTGCGGCGCGTGCTGAAGCGCGCGCGTTCCGCGGAGTTGGACCCGACCACGATTCTCTCGAGCCCGTACCGGCGTGCGGTGGAAACGGCGGCGGTGGCCGCCGAGGTGTTGGGGTATAAGGGCGACATCGTACGGGTGCAGGCGCTGACTCCCGAGGCTTCGCCACACGATACGTGGCAGGAGATTCGCGATCGCCAGGACGAGCGCTCGATTCTGCTGGCGAGTCACGAGCCGCTGATGAGCTCGCTGACGGCGTTCCTGCTCGACAGCCCGTCGCTGATGGTCGATATGAAGAAGGCCGCGCTGGTGCGCATCGATGTCGAGCGCGTGGGCCCTAAGCCGCGCGGGATTTTGAAGTGGATGCTGACGCCGGGAGTGTGCCTCGAATGAATATCGCTAAGTCGACCGCGAAGTACGAAGCGTGGATTGCGACGCACCTGAAGATGGTGGAACAGGATCTGGTGTTCAAGCACGAGCAGATGCGGCTGGCGCCATTCCCGTTTCTGCGCGCGACGTACTACCGGTGGGCGCAGGTCTTCCCCGAGGTCTGCGAGGCAGCGGCGAAGGCGCCGCACACGCTCGCGGTGGGCGACTTGCACGTGGAGAATTTCGGGACGTGGCGCGATATCGAAGGGCGGCTGATCTGGGGCGTCAACGATTTCGACGAGGCGTGGAGTTTGCCGTACACGAACGATCTGGTGCGGCTGGCGACGAGCGCCCTGATGTCGAGCATCACGTGCGATTTGAAGGCGGGGATTGCGGCGATTCTGCAGGGATACGGAGAGGCGCTCGAAGCGGGAGGACGTCCGTTCGCGCTCGCCGAGCATCACAGCGCGCTGCGTACGATGGCGACGGCGCGGCTGCACGATCCCGAGCAGTACTGGACGAAGCTGCACGCGCTGCCGGATGTCGCGGAGGGGCCGCCGGCGGGAGCGATGAAAGCGATCGCAAGGGTGATGCCGGAGAGCGGGCTGCAGTGGCGGATCGCGACGCGGGTCGCGGGGCTCGGCAGTCTGGGGCGGCAGCGGTATGTGGCGATGGCGGATTGGCGCGGGGGCAGCATCGCGCGGGAGGCAAAGGCGCTGGCGCCATCGGCGGCGTTGTGGGCGGAGGATGGCAAAGGCACGGCTGCGATTCTGTACGAGAAAGTGCTGGAGACGGCGGTTCGGTGCCGCGATCCGTTCGTGCGATTTCAGAAGCGGTGGATCGTGAGGCGGCTGGCGCCCGATTGCTCGCGGATCGAGCTCGCCGACATGCCGCGCGAGCACGACGAAATCCGCCTGCTGCGGGCGATGGGGTGGGAGACGGCGAACGTGCACCTCGGCGGGATCAAGCCTCGGACGGTACTCGCGGATTTGAAGAAGCGTCCGAAGGGATGGCTGAATCAGGCGGCGCACGCGATGCAGAAGGCGGTGCTGGCGGATTTCAAGGATTACTCGACGCGCTGACTACTCCACTCGATAGTTGGGCGCTTCCTTGGTGATGATGACGTCGTGGACGTGGCTCTCGCGCAGGCCGGCGGGAGAGACGCGGAGGAAGCGGGCTTTCTTTTGGAGCTCCTGGATATCGTGCGCGCCGCAATAGCCCATGCCGCTGCGCAGTCCGCCGACCAACTGGTAGACGAGATCGCTGAGCGGACCTTTCGCGGCGACGCGGCCTTCGATGCCTTCGGGGACGAGTTTGCCGCCGGGTTCCTGGGAGTAGCGATCGGAGCTGCCTTGCGTCATCGCGCCCATCGAGCCCATGCCGCGATAGGTTTTGAAGGTGCGGCCCTGGAAGAGAATCGTCTCGCCCGGACTTTCGTCGGTGCCGGCAAGGAGGCTGCCGATCATGACGCAATCGGCTCCGGCGGCGATGGCTTTGCTGATGTCGCCGGAGTACTTGATGCCCCCATCGGCAATCAGCGGGACGCCGCCTTCGCGGGTCGCCCTGGAGCACTCGCTGATCGCGGTGATCTGCGGCACGCCGGCGCCGGACACGACGCGGGTGGTGCAGATGGAGCCGGGGCCGATGCCGACTTTGATGCCGTCGACGCCGAGCGCGATGAGCTCGCGCGCACCTTCGTAGGTGGCGACGTTGCCGGTGATCAATTGCAACCCGGGCATTTTGCTCTTCAGGGTTTTGACGGCGCTCATCACGCGGGCGCTGTGGCCGTGCGCGGTATCGATGGCGATGACGTCGACTTTGCGGGCGACGAGTTCCTGGGCACGCTCGAAGAAATCGCCGGTGGCGCCGATGGCGGCGCCCACGCGGAGGCGGCCCTGGCTATCCTTCGCGGCATTCGGATATTTCAACTTTTTCTGGATGTCTTTGACGGTGATCAGGCCTTTGAGGGCGAAGTGATCGTCGACGACGAGCAGCTTTTCGACGCGGTGCTTGTGGAGGATGGCCTCGGCCTGTTCGAGCGTGGTGCCGACGGGGACGGTGACGAGGTGCTCCTTCGTCATGACTTCGGAGATGGGCAGGTCGAAGCGGTTCTCGAAGCGCAGGTCGCGATTGGTGAGGATTCCCACCAGGACGCCGTTCTTGGTGACGGGCACGCCGGAGATGCGGTAGCGCGTCATGAGGGTGAGCGCGGCGGAAATGGGCTCGTCGGGGCCGATGGTGATGGGGTCGACGATCATGCCGCTTTCACTGCGCTTGACGCGGTCGACTTCCTCGGCCTGGCGTTCGATCGTCATGTTGCGGTGGACGATGCCGATACCGCCTTGCTGGGCTAGCGCGATGGCCAGATGCGACTCCGTTACGGTGTCCATGGCGGCGCTGACAATCGGGATGTTGAGTGCGATATCGCGCGTGAGACACGTGCGAGTATCGACGTCGGCCGGGACCACTTCGCTGTGGGCTGGTTCGAGGAGGACGTCATCGAAAGTAAGGCCCTCAGGGAGTATGTCTTGAATCATAGATATTCCTTTCATTCTAGCGTGAAGGGCGTCTACCAGGAGGGTCGGCGCGATGCGACAATGGGCCTATGCTCACGGCGTACATCCGGGCAGCGATGCGCCAAGCTCGCTACGAGATCATCGAGGATGACGGGTCGTTCTATGGCTCGATTCCGCCGATCCCTGGCGTCTGGGCGAATACAAAGACGCTGGAGAGTTGCCGCGAACAACTGGAGAGCGTCCTGGAGGGATGGCTGCTCGTGAGCATTGCCGACCACTCGCCGATTCCTGAAATTGAGGGAATTCGCCTCGACATCCGCCAAGTCGCTTGATGCCGCCGATTGGTCCGACTAAGAGGAAGGAGCTTGTCGCCGGTCTTCGCGCCTTGGGCTTCGAGCCACCTGTTTCCGGCGGCGACCACCAGTAAATGAAGGGCAGGGGCATCAAGTTGCGGATTCCGAACCCTCACGGTGACGATATCAGCCGCGGCTTGCTGATTCGGATTCTGCGGCAGGCGGGAATAACGCGCGAGGAATGGGAGGGTGTTTGACCCATTGCCTTCGGCGGCCGGCGGTGCTGAAATTTGGGGATGGAATATCGCTGTGAAGATCTTCCGCAATTCGGCGTAGTGTTGGTGCCGCCGTCGTCCGCTGAATTTGGTGCGCTGCTTGGGGATATTGAAGCGCGTCTTGCAAACCCGAAACCGGGTTGGCCGCCCAAGTTTCCGCAAACTGAAGATCCGAGCGGACCGACGATGATTCTTTGCAATCGGTCGCAGACCGGGATTGCGGCGGTGAACTGGATTTGGAAATTCGAACTGGAAAATGGGCGGACAACGGGCAGTTCGGTGTCGACGGCTGGAGGAGGCACGTCGTTGCTCGCGCCCTTCGGGCTGGATGAGCGATCGCGCAAGCTCTACGAATATTGGAATGTGATCTTGCCGGGCTCGAAGCGCGGGATTCGCGGCAACAGCATGTTCGGGGATAACACGGACGTACGGGCGCCGCGCGAGGACGAACTCTGGAAAGGCGGAGGCGTCGGGACCGCCATTGGTTCGCGGCTGCCGATCGAGCCTCTGAAATCGGTCACGCTGACGATCGATGGCGTGTTCTTTGTGGACGGCGGCGTTGCGGGCGCCGACACGTTTCACAGCTACGGACGTGTGACCGCGGATGTCGACGCACATCTCCGAGTGGGCAAGATCGCGCGGGACGGGCACGATCAG
>JAOAPT010000691.1 GCA_025463045.1 Candidatus Solibacter sp. | reverse complement strand
GCTCCGTACTCCGACGACCAGATCGGCGCCGCGGTCCGCGAGATCCACGATCAGAGCCGGGATGCGATCGCGCGTTACGTCACGTTAACGCCGGTGATCGACGGCGTGGAAGGCACGTACGCCAAAGCGCCCGCGCAGGACGCGAACCTCGTGAAATTCGTCGGCAACGTGCCGGCCAAGCCGCCGGCCGGCGGAACGCTTCGCCACAAGGGCTGGCGTGCTACCAAGGTCGACCTGCCTGCGCTTCCCGCGCGGCAGGACGCCACCATCATCGCCCCGGCGGAAATCGAAATTGAGTAAGAAAGCACCCACACCCAAATACGTCATCGGTATCGATCTCGGCACCACGAATTCCGGGATCGCGTACGCGGAGATCCGCGCCGACGCCGATCCTTTTGCGCCCGCCAACGTTCAGCTGCTGGGCATCCCGCAACTCACCAATCCCGGCGAAGTGCGCGAGGAAGACTTGCTGCCCTCGTTTCTCTATCTGCCGGGTTCGAGCGACTTTCCCGCCGGCAGTCTTGCGCTGCCGTGGGACGACGCGCCGAACTTTGTCGCCGGCCGCCTCGCGCAAAAGCGCGGGGTGGAAAATGCCGGCCGGCTTGTGTCGTCGGCGAAGAGCTGGCTTTCGCACTCGGGTGTCGACCGCACCTCCGCGCTGCTGCCGTTCCGCGCGCCAGAGGGCGTCGACAAGATCTCGCCCGTCGCCGCCAGCCGCCGCTATCTGGAGCACATGCGTCAGGCGTGGGACGCCAAGATGCCCGACGCGCCTTTTCAAGCGCAGCACGTGCTGGTCACCGTTCCCGCATCCTTCGACGCCGTGGCGCGCGAGCTTACGTTGGACGCTGCGCAACAGGCGGGCTATCAGAACATCACGCTGCTCGAAGAACCGCAGGCCGCCTTCTATGCGTGGATCGAGCGCCACCCCGATTGGCGCGAGCGCGTCACTGTGGGCGACCTGATCCTCGTCGTCGATATCGGCGGCGGCACCACCGACTTCACGCTGATTGCGGTCACCGAAGCGAACGGCGAACTCAGCCTGAATCGCGTCGCGGTCGGCGATCACATTCTGCTCGGCGGCGACAATGTCGATCTAGCGCTCGCCGGCGTTGTCGCGCATCACCTTGCCGAGAAGGGTACGAAGATCGACAGCCGCCAGCACCAGGCGCTCTGGGCGAACTGCCGCGTCGCGAAGGAAAAGCTGCTCGAACCCGGCACCAGTGCCAAGGAAACCCCCGTTACGATTCTTGGCAAGGGCAGCGGGCTGATTGGCGGCACGATCAAAGCTACCCTGCTGGCGAGCGACATCGATCAGGTGCTCGGCGAAGGCTTTCTGCCCGCCGTGGCGAGCACCGAGATGCCCGCCGTGCAGCGACGCGTCGCCATTCAGGAACTCGGCCTGCCCTATGCGGCCGACCCGGCGATCACGCGTCACATGGCGAGATTTCTCCGTCAGCAGGCGGCGACCGTCGAACACGGCGCCGTCCGCCGCGGACCGAGCGGCATCGCCGCGCCCACGCACGTGCTGTTCAACGGCGGCGTTCTGAATGCGGGCCTGGTTCGCGAGCGCCTGCTCGCAACGCTGGATTCCTGGCTGGCCGGCGAAGGACTTCCGCCCGTCAAGCCGCTGAGCGGCGAAGATCTCATGCACGCCGTTTCGCGCGGCGCTGCGTATTATGGCTTGGCGCGCACCGGCCGCGGCGTCCGCATTCGCGGCGGCGTTCCGCGAACGTACTACATCGGTGTCGAATCTGCGATGCCCAGCATCCCCGGATTCCCCGCGCCGCTCAAGGCGCTCACCGTCGTGCCGTTCGGGATGGAGGAAGGCACGGAGACGCGCATTGCAGGCCGCGAATTCGGACTCGTCGTGGGACAGCCCGCCGAGTTCCGCTTCTTCACCAGCGCGTCGCGCAAGAACGACCAGCCCGGCGACCTGATTGAAGATTACGGCGACGCGCTCGACGAACTCTCCCCGATGGAGGTTGCGTTCGATACGGGCGTTACGTCGGAGGTGGTCCCCGTGTCGTTCGAGAGCGTCGTCACCGAGACGGGCATGCTGCAACTCTGGTGCGTCGCGCGCGACGGTCGGCGCTGGAAGCTGGAGTTCAACGTTCGCGAAAAGGTGTAGGGCTACCAGACGCTAGGTTCGCGCGCTCACTCGCCGGCCCGCTGCTTCTCATCCAGTGTGCGCCGCAGTATCGGTAGAACAGCCTTGTCTTTTTCGCCGCTGAGTTCCTCTTTGAGCGCAATGATCGTGGCCAGATCCAGCACGCGGATCAGCAGCCCTCCACTGATCTCCATCTCGGTCGTGTGCGGCATCAAGTCCTCATAACTGAGTCCGCGCCCGATGGTTCCTAGCACGTCCAACGGTCCGCAAGTCGTCGTCAGATTATGATGCACCGGAGAACGAAGATGGCTGGCCCCCGGCCTCAGCCTTCGCTCCGGCTGGAGCCGATAAATGCCATCAATCCGACCGAGCACCTGCAAGAGCCTGCCGACATTCTCCTCGTCGCGCGACGGCACAATGTCGAGATCATACGTATTAATCGGAGCGCCGTTCAACACTGCCGCGAGCCCACCGACCACAACGAACTCCACGCCTCCTTCACGCAGTGTGCGTAATGCGGACAGGAAATCGCTATCCGCCATTGAGCCTTCTCAGCTCCAGGATTGCGTTCACGTGCCGCTGCAAGACCTGCAGGCGCTCCGCCGGAGTCAGTGACAGCATCCACCGAATCAGCGTCAGGTCGACGCCATCCTCGCTGTATTCCGCTTGCGGTATTGCCTCGTGCTCGCTCAATTCCTCGCTCATGGTTAGCGTCGAATTCGAAGTCCTCTTCATTATCGCGAAACTTGCCGAGGTCGCTCCGTCCTTCCGCCGCGCATTGGGGCGCGCCGTGCGCGACAATGCCCAGTGATGCGTTCTCCGATCCTTCTTCTTCTACCTCTGCTCGCCGTCGCGCAAACACGGCAGGCCGACGTCGTCGTTTATGGCGCCACATCCTCCGGGATCGCGGCCGCCGTGCAGGTCGTGCGGCTCGG
>JAOAPT010000688.1 GCA_025463045.1 Candidatus Solibacter sp. | reverse complement strand
TCAGCGAATTCGATCTCGGAACGAACTACGACGACGCCGTCTTCAATTTCGTTCCCGCCGGAGGCACTCCCACGCCGCGCGACGTGATCAAGACCGCGTCGTGCAACAAGTGCCACGACCAGCTCGCTTTCCACGGCGGCTCGCGGCGCAGCATCGAACTCTGCATTATGTGCCACCAGCTGCAAACCAGTGAATCGAGCGGCGGCAAAACCGTGGATATGAAGGTCTTCATTCACAAGATCCACATGGGAAGCCAGCTTCCCAGCGTGATTGCCAAGACGCCTTACACCATCGGCTCATCCGATTGGTCCACCGTCGTATTCCCCTCCGATCCTCGTCGCTGCGAAAGTTGTCACGAACCCAAGGCAAAGACCGGCGCCGCCCAGGCATCCGCCTGGTTGCAGAACCCCAGCCGCGCCGCCTGCGGCTCCTGCCATGACGACGTCAACTTCGCCACCGGCGCCAACCACGTCAACCTTCCCCAGGTGGACGATTCACAGTGCAGTCAGTGCCACATCCCCAAAGGCGAACTCGAGTTCGACGCCTCCATCCAGGGCGCCCACGTCGTACCCCAGGAATCCGCTACCCGCCCCGGAATCGTGATCAACCTCGTCAAAGTGGACAACGGCGGCGCCGGACAGAAGCCGATCATCACCTTCACCCTGAAGGATTCCGCCGGCACCCCGATCGATCCCGCCACCCTGGTCACCTCTCCGAACAAGATCTCCTTCGTGATGACCGGCCCGACGACCGATTACGGCTACACCAGCTTCGGCGCCGACGTCACCAGCCCGGGCTACGTCTCCGAAGCCGCCGCGGCGCTCACCAGGTGCGGCACCGACGGCACCTGTACCTACACCTTCACTCACGCGCTCCCGGCGACCGCGAAGGGTACGTACGCGATCGGCGTGGAAGCCCGTCGCGCCCTCGTGATTCTCCCCGGCACCGTGAAGCAGCTCGCCACCCAATACGGCGTCGATAACAAGGTGATCTACTTCTCCACAGACGGCAAACCGGTGGTCAAACGCCGACAGATTGTCGACATCGCCAAGTGCAACCAGTGCCACACGCGTCTTTCGCTCCATGGCGAAAATCGCAACAACACCGAGTACTGCGTCTTCTGCCATAACCCGAGCAACCAGAGCAGCGCGGCGCCGCAGGTCGGCATCAATTTTTCGGTGATGGTCCACAGCATCCACTTCGGCGATAATCTGGCCGCTGCCGGTGCTACCTATAAGATCGGCACGGCCGATTTCTCCGACGTACGCTACCCTGCGTTCAGCCCCAACGGGCGCCCGGGCGACACCACCAACTGCGCGATGTGCCACGTCAACGGCTCCGAGGCCAACTTCCCGATCGGGCTCAACCCCGTGAAGGATCCGGGCGCTCAGATGGATCCGGCGCCGGCCACCACCGCCGCCTGCGCCGCCTGCCACGTCACCAAGTCCAACATGGCCCACATGGCCGCCCAGACCGATCCGAGGTTCGGTGAGAGCTGCGACGTCTGCCATGCTATCGGCGCCCAGTTCGCCGTCGGTAAGGAACACGCAGGCAAGTAATCCATCGATGAACCAAAGGACGCCGGTACCCGCGGCCCGGCGTCCCACCTCTTCCAAGTGGTACTCGTTTCTCTCCCAAACTTTTGACGCCCTATGTGATTTCCCATATGCTCAAGCACGCTGATGAGGGTCGGCAGCGGCAACGTCATCACCGGCACGGGCAAAAACTCGGCCGCCGCACCCGGCGGAGCAGTCGACGGCGGCACCCTCGAACAGGCCTGCCAACCGCCAAGTGGTACAGGGAATCAGCGATCCTGGACGCCTTCACGCCCGAGCGCGAACCGCATCACCAATGCCGGAATTGTCGTCAAGAGCCAGGCGGGCGCCTTCTGGTACTCCGATCCCACGCCCGACCTCAATAACGAATGGTCCGGGAAGACCACCAGCTTCGCCGACGCCGCGCCCTGCAACACTGCCGTCAACTGCGTCGGGATCATGACGACCGGAGTCGTGTATACCGGAACCAGCGACCCGATCGGGACTAACAATTTCGACCTGCTCAGCGTCGTCATCCACGAAGTGGGACATGCCCTCGGACTCGACCGTGGCTACGCCGCCTACGTTGCCGAATCGGACGATAACGATGTCGACCTGATCGGTCCTCGTCTCTTCGCCGGCGCCAACATCTTCGACCTGGGCGTGAGCAACGCTCACCTCGATCCCGCGCAGGGGAACCTGGTGAACTCGCTGATGCAGCCGCTGGTCAACACCGCGACCGCCGCCTGCCTTCCGCTGCAGACATCCTCGCGGATTGCCAGGTCAGCTGCTTCGTCAACTGCGGCAAGGTGGCGAGCATTCCCGAACCCGCACCCTCGGAAATGCTGCTCACCTCGGCCGTCGCTATCTTCTGGCTGCGGCGCCGCCTCGCCCGCCTCTAACGTCCCTCGGAAAAACTTCCCATCACAAGCGCGACAAGTACGCGCACCCATTTGACCGCGACCGTGACTCGCGCTTTGGCGCGCAAGGGAGCTGGCCCTCTTCGGTGACCACCGCTCCGTAACCGTCGCGGCTCTGATAGGAGTGGTTCTTCAACGGAGTTCTCCATGGCCCTGTTCGGGGCCGCAACAAGGGATGAAAATGCACGATCGCTTTTAAGCGCGTCATTTTCAGGGGAGCGAGCTGATGCGCTGGGCGTGGCAGGGACAGGAGACGTCAGATTGACCGGCCGGGAACATAGGTAACAGTTTTATCCGAGAACATGGGTGACAGTTTTCGGATGTCTGTTTTGAGTTCTTCAGTGATTATAG
>JAOAPT010000655.1 GCA_025463045.1 Candidatus Solibacter sp. | reverse complement strand
TCGCGCAGGCGCCGGGCGGCGGCTTCGGGCGTGATGTCGCGCTGCGGGGTGGCGAGCATTTCGTAGCCGACCAGGAATTTGCGGACGGTCGCGGAGCGCAGCAGAGGCGGATAGAAGTGGAGATGCAGGTGATGCTCATCGTGCGCTGTGCCATCGGTGGGGCGCTGGTGGAAGCCCATCGAGTAGGGGAACGAGACGTCGAAAAGGCGATCGTAACGCGCGGTGGTGCGCTTCAGGATATCGGCGAGCGCATCGCGCTCCGGATCGGTGAGCAGGTCGATCGACGCCACGTGGCGGCGCGCGATCACCATCGTCTCGAAAGGCCATACCGCCCAGAACGGGACGACGGTGAGGAAGTGCTCGTTGGCTTCCACAAGCCGCTCGCTGCCCGACTGTTCGAGGCGCTCGTACTCGCAGAGCAGACACGTGCCGCGCTGCTCGCGCCACGCGAGCAGCGACGCCTGTTCCTTGCTGATTTCGTTCGGGAGCGAGTAGCTCGACCAGATCTGGCAATGGGGGTGCGGATTGCTCGCGCCCATCATCTCGCCGCGGTTCTCGAAGATCTGCACGTAGTTGATTTCGGGACGCGCGCCGAGCTCGACGAACTGATCGACCCACGTATCGACAACAGTGCGCAAGTCGGCGAGCTCCATGTTGGCGATCGTCAGGTTGTGGTGCGGCGAGAAGCAGACTACGCGGCAGATGCCGGGTTCGGATTTGGCGATCAGCAGGCCGTCCTGCTCGAACGAATCGAGCGGAGTGTCGGGCTTCAGCGCGGCGAAATCGTTATCGAACACGAAGGTCGACGTGTATGCGGGATTGCGAACGCCTCCGGCGCGCGAGTTGCCGGGGCAGAGATAGCAGGTCGGGTCGTAATCGGGCTGGGCGGCGACGGACGGTTTTTCGATTTGCCCCTGCCAGGGGCGTTGCGTGCGGTGGGGCGACACCAGCACCCATTCACGCGTCAGGGGGTTGAAGCGGCGGTGGGGATCCTGCGTCCAGTCGAACATGCTTCTCCATGTTAACCGCGTGCCGGGTTTTCGGAGTGGGGCTTACGAAACGGTTGCTGGCGATCAGGAAACGGAGCGGCAGGTCCGCGCACTTCGTGATGCCGACGCGCGGAGTGACGGCGATCTCGAACTCGGACTGCGTGTGCGGCGCACGGACAACCAGCGGTCCGCGCGTCACGTCGGCGCCGTTCTGCGCGCGGGTGATGGCCATCGCGAGCGTGAGCTTTCCGGGGCCGTTGGCGAGATGTTCGGGCTTGCGCGCGGCAGGACGGCGGCGATGCATCAGGTCGAGACCGGCGAGCGGTTCGAGCGCGCGGATCAGGACGCAGCCGGCCTGTCCGGCGGGTTCGGCGACGAGGTTCAGGCACTCGTACATGCCGTAGATGAAATACACGTAGGCGTGGCCGGGCGGGCCGAAGATCACGCGGGTGCGATCGGTGACGCCGGCGGCCGAGTGCGACGCCAGATCGTCGCCGCCCAGGTAGGCTTCCGTCTCCACGATGATCCCGGCCGTCGGGCCGTGGACGAGCACCTTCCCGAGAAGATCGCGGGCGACCTCGATGGCCGGGCGTGTGTAGAACGAACGCGGGAGAATGCGGCCGGGCCGGACTGCATGCTGCACAGTACAATGTTAATCGCGAAATGCGATTGTTCACGGGATTGGATCTGCCGCCCGAGGTAGTCGGGAATCTGGAAGAACTGCTGCGCCGGCTGAAGCCGGTGGCGCGCATACAGTGGAGTCCGCCGGCGAACCTGCACGTTACCACCAAGTTCATCGGGGAGTGGCCGGAAGCACGGCTGGAGGAACTGATCGCCGGCCTGCGCGGCGTGCCTGGGCGGCCGCCGATCACGGTGTCGATCCGGAAGGTGGGATTCTTCCCCAACCCGCACTCGCCGCGGATCTTCTGGTGCGGGATCGAAGCTCCGGGGCTGGCCGAGCTGGCTACTGAGACGGACGCGGCGACGGCGGCGCTCGGCGTCGAACGCGAAAAGCGTGTTTACTCGCCGCATTTGACGCTGGCGCGGATCAAGGAAACGCTCGACCTGCAGCCGCTCCGGAAAGCGGTGGCGGGGTTGGAATCGTTGGACTTCGGCGGCTTCGAGGCGCGTAGCTTCTTTCTGTACCAAAGCAACTTGCGGCCAACCGGTTCCGTGTACACTAAGCTTGCGGAGTTCCCGCTCCAATCATGATCCCGCTCCTGGCTCTGCTCATCGCCTATCTGCTCGGCGCGATTCCCTTTGGATACCTTCTAGTCAAATTGAAGACCGGCGCCGACGTGCGCGCGGCGGGCAGCGGCAACATCGGCGCGACGAATGTGATGCGGACCACCGGGCGTGTCGCGGGGTTCGCGACGCTCCTGCTGGATATCGCGAAAGGCTATGCGGCTGTATGGCTTACGGGCCGGATGACCGATGGCAATACATTGTGGATGAGCCTGGCGGCGATCGCCGTGATGGCCGGGCACGCGTATCCCGTTTTCCTGGGATTTAAGGGCGGAAAGGCGGTGGCGAGCTTCGTCGGGGCATTTGCCTGCCTCACGCCGGCTGCTCTGGGTGTCGAAATTATTATATTTGTAGTTGTTGTGGCCTTGACGCGGCACATCTCGATGGCGTCGATTGTCGGGGCGGCGACCTTCCCCCTCGCCGCTTACCTGGTAGCGCGGGCTCCGCTGGAAGCCGTGGCTGCGTCTGCAGTGGCTGGAGCTTTTATTATCTACAGGCATAGTAGTAATATCCAGCGTCTCCGAAAGGGGACGGAGAGCGTATTTAAACTTTGAAGAATCTGTCGATTATCGGCGGCGGGAGCTGGGGGACAGCGCTCGCGATCGCGCTGGCTCCCCGATTCTCCCGCGTCAAGTTGTGGGTGCACGAAAACGACTTGGCGGCGAGGATCATCGCCACGCGTATCAACGACACCTACCTGCCGGGTGCGGCGATTCCAGGCAACGTGGAGGCCACTTCGAAGTTGGATTGCGCGCTGGACGGGGCCGAAATCGTGCTCGGCGTTATGCCGTCCCACTTGGCGCGCGGGATGTATGAACGCATGCGCCCGTTGATTAACGACCGGATGATTTTCGTAAGCACCACCAAGGGGCTGGAAAATCATACATTACTACGAATGTCGGAAATAATCTGTCAGGTCCTTGGAACGAGCGCGGTGGGGGTGATATCCGGGCATTCGTTCGCCAAGGAAGTGGCGCGTTCTGAACCGACTGCGGTCGTAGCCGCAGCCACCGACCCGACCATCGCCGGAGCAGTGCAGAAAGCATTCTCCGGTCCCACTTTCCGGGTGTATACGAGCGCAGATCCTATTGGTGTAGAAATTGGCGGTTCGATTAAAAATGTAGTCGCGATCGGCGCTGGAGTGTTACATGGAATGGGGTTGGGGCACAACGCGATGGCGGCCTTGATTACTCGCGGCCTGGCGGAGATGACGCGGCTGGCCGTGGCGATGGGC
>JAOAPT010000621.1 GCA_025463045.1 Candidatus Solibacter sp. | reverse complement strand
GGGCGGCAATAACCTGGCCTGCGACGCGACCGCGAGGGTGCTGGTGGATGGCGATGCTGCGCAGGTGCTGAGCGCCAACGCGAACGAGATCCGCCTGATTGTGCCGGACAGCGTCTCCGGAAAGAATCGAGTACCCGTGCAGGTGAGGTGCCGCGGCGATGCGTCGGACCTGTTCACGGTACCGGTCGGGTATGCCGCTCCGGCGCTGTTCACGCGGACCGCGGCACACGCGCTGGCGTTCAATGAAGACGACAGCTTGAACGGCGAAGGAATGCCGGCGGCGCGCGGGTCGATGCTGACGGTGTTTGCCAACGGGCTGGGCGGGCTGGATGCTCCGGACGCCACGGGAACGACTCCGTTCCTCGCTCCGCTGAGCGTGACGGTGGGCGGCGAGGCGGCGCAGTGATCTCGGGAATCCGCGCGGCAGACATGCCGGGCGCGGTGCGGATCAAACTGCGCCTGTCGCGCAATGTCCAGCCAGGCTCCGAAGTCGACGTCCGGATTCAATCGGGCTTGGAATCCGCCCACGCCACGATCGCGGTGAAGTAAGCCTTCCTTATCGGCGTTAATCGGCGTTCATCGGCGGCCAACAAATTCCTTCGAGCGGAGACCATTCAGCCGCCGATGAACGCCAACGAACCCCGATAGCAAGGAGAAAGACTTCATAAACGCTGTCACGCAGTGTGCAGCCGGGCTCCGATTGAGTTGTCTTCTATGGAGCCGCGTCTCCGGCGGCAGGCGCAGGATGTGGTTTACAATACCCACATCATGTCTTACCGGCGGCGAACCCTTTGTGTATCCGCGTGGCTTTTAGCGACCGCGTCGCTTCTTCCGGTGTCGTTTGCGCAAAGCAAGCGGCCTCTCAACCATAGCGATTACGACGGATGGCGCTCCATCGTCGGCGAACGTCTTTCGAACGACGGGAAGTATCTCGTGTACGGCCTGTTTCCGCAGGAAGGCGACGGCGAGGTGGTGATCCGCGATCTGGTCACGGGCAAAGAGCAGCGTGAAGCGGCGGGAGCGCGTCCCGCGCCGACTCCGCCAACTCCCGGCGAAGAGAATCCCACGCTTGTGGCGCCCGGGGCCGTGCTGAACTTCTCCGCCGATAGCAAGACTCTGGTCTTCTCCACGTTCCCCGCAAAGGCCGACACCGACAAGGCGAAGAAGGACAAGAAGCCGGCGCCGAAGGGCGGCATGGTGATCGTCGATCTCGCGTCGGGCAAGGCGACGCGCGTCGAGCGTGTGAAGCGCTTCGTGCTGCCGGAAAAAGGTAACGGGGTGCTGGCGTATCAGAAAGAAGGCCCCGACGCACCGGCCGGCGGGGGAACGGGCGCGGCGGCGCCTCCCAAACCCGAAGGCGGCGACCAGCAGGGCGGCCGCGGTGGACGCGGCGGCGGAGCAGTTGGTGGCGCCGGACGCGGTCCGCGGCCGGAGTTCGGCAGCGATCTCGTGGTCCGCAATCTGGCGGATGCCTCCGAGCGCACGATTCCCGACGTCGTCGAATTCCTGATGACGGACGATGGTGCGCAGATCGTCTATGCGATCGCGGCGCGCGACAGCGCGAAGAACGGCGTGTTCGCAGTCAAGACGGGGTCGACCGATGCGCCTGCCAGTCTGCTGGCGGGCAAGGGCAAGTACGCCAAGCTGATCTTCGACGAGAATCAGACGCTGCTCGCCTTCCTCAGCGATCGTGACGATGCCGCGGCGAAGCAGCCGAAGTTCAAACTGTACCTGTGGGATCGTAAGGCGCCTGCCGCGAGCGTGCTCGTCTCCGGCGACATGCCGGGCTTCCGCAAGGAATTCGCGATTAGCGACAAGGGCAACCTGAGCTTCAATAAGGAAGGCACGCGCGTCTTCTTCGCCTGCGCGCCTCCGCCGCCCGAGAAGAAAGACGAGGCCGACGCTCCTGCCGACGATACGAAGGCGGTGGTCGATCTCTGGAGTTACAAAGACGATTACATCCAGCCGATGCAGAAGGTGCGCGCGGAGCGCGATCGGAATCGCACGTTCATCGCGGCATATCTGATTCCGGAGCATAAAATCATTCAACTCGCCGACGTCAACGTCGAGACGGTGACCCCGTCGGAGAGCGCGCAGTGGGTGCTCGGCACGGACGATCGCGAATACCGTCCGCTGGCCGACTATGACGAGCACTACGCCGACGCGTACCTGATCGACGCGGTGACGGGCGCGCGCAAGTTGATCGCGAGCAAGCAGCGCGGTTCGATGACGTGGTCGCCCTCGGGACGCTACCTGCTCTACTTCGATGGCAAGGACTGGTTCACGGTGTCGGTGCCCGACGGCAAGAAGGTGAACCTCACTGCAAGTCTCGGCGTCAAGTTCCACAACGAAGATACGGACACGCCGAGCACTCCCGGGCCGTACGGCAGCGCGGGCTGGACCAAGGACGGCAAGAGTGTGCTGCTCTACGACCGCTTCGACATCTGGCGCGTCGGGCCGGATGGATCGGGAGCGAAGAATATCACGGCGGGCTATGGCCGCGCGCACGATATGCGGCTGCGCTACATCCGCACCGAAGCGGAGAATCCGCGCGAGCAATGGATCGACGGCACGAAGCCGGTGATGCTGCAGGGCGAAAATCAGAAGACCTTCGCCACGTCCCTCTTCCGCGCGTCGCTCGATGGCGGCGAGCCCAAATTATTGATGGCGTCGAACAAAGTGCTCTCCGCGCCCATCAAGGCGAAGGGCGCCGACGTATACATGTTGACCGCGCAGACGTTCAACGAATTCCCCGACCTGGTGACTACCGATGGGAGCTTTAAGGAACTCCGCAAGGTGAGCGATGCGAACCCGCAGAAGGCACAGTTGCTGTGGGGCACGTCGGAGATCGTGCAGTTCAAGAACGCCGACGGCGTGCCGCTGACGGGCGCGTTGTACAAGCCCGAGAATTTCGATCCGAAGAAGAAATATCCGCTGATGGTGTACATCTACGAGCGGCTGTCGCAGAACGTGAACCGCTTCGTGGATCCGCGCCCCAGCCATAACATCAACCTGAGCTATTACGTGAGCAACGGGTACCTGATTCTGGAGCCGGACATCGTGTACACGACGGGCTTCCCCGGGCAGAGCGCGTTGAAGTGCGTGCTGCCGGCGGTGCAGGCGGTGGTCGATAAGGGCTTCGTCGACGAGAACGCGATCGGCATTCAGGGCCACAGTTGGGGCGGATATCAGATCGCGTATATGGTGACGCAGACCAAGCGTTTCCGCGCAGTCGCGGCGGGCGCTCCGGTGGCGAACATGATCAGCGCCTACGATGGCATTCGATGGGGCACGGGCCTTCCGCGCCAGTTCCAATACGAGCGCACGCAGAGCCGTATCGGCGGCTCGATCTGGCAGTTCCCGACGCGCTTCATCGAGAACTCGCCGATCTTCTGGGCCGATCGCGTGCAGACGCCCGTCATGCTGCTGCACAACGATGGCGACGACGCGGTGCCGTGGTATCAGGGCGTGGAATTCTATCTCGCGCTCCGCCGTCTCGGCAAGGAAGTCTACCTGTTCGACTACAACGGCGAGCCCCACGGGTTACGCAAACGGCCTAATCAGAAGGACTACACGATTCGCTTGCAGCAATACTTCGATCACTATCTGAAGGGCGCTCCCGCTCCGGCGTGGATGGAGAAGGGTGTCCCGTACATCGAGCGCGAGCGCACCGAGCTCTCGACGATGGGTGACAAGAAGTAGCGGGCGATCCGCCCGGGTGAAGAACACACTTCGATCAGAGCCGCGACCGCTCCGTAACCGTCGCGGCTCCGATTGGTGCGCGTTCTTCAACGGAGTTCTCCATGGCCCCGTTCGGAGGCCGCGACAAGGGATGAAAATGCACCATTGTTTTTTTTGGCGTCATTTTCAGCGGAGCTGATGCGCTGG
>JAOAPT010000573.1 GCA_025463045.1 Candidatus Solibacter sp. | reverse complement strand
CTCGCGCTGGCCCAGACTTTTCCCACCGACGAGTTCTATCTGGTCTCCGATCAGGCCTTCGAAATGCCCGCGATGGCGCCCGGCAATTTGCGCAAAGGCGGCGGGCCGCGCAGCGTGCTGGAGCGGCGTTGGTGGTTGTGGGGATTGCCGCGGGAACTCGGACGTCTTGGCGCCGACCTGATTCACGGTCCCGATTTCGCCGTGCCGTACTTGAGCCGCCGGCCCAGCGTACTCACGCTCCACGATCTTTCGCCGTGGATGAATGCGGACTGGCATCATGCCGCGGAGCGAGTTCGCAGGCGCACGCCTCTGCTGTTTGAATTGGGGCTGGCCACGATGGTGATTACTCCCGGCGAGAAGGTGCGGCGTGCGGCGATCGAACGCTTCCGGCTCGCGCCGGATCGCGTGATCTCGGTACCGGAGGCCGCGGCGCGCTGGTTCCGGCCGGTGGAGGCTCCGCCGCAGCCGCCGTACTTTCTGTTCGTCGGGACGCTCGAACCGCGTAAGAATCTGGAGATGCTGATTGCCGGGTGGCGCGAGGTGCGGCGGCACCATGCGGTGGATCTGGTGCTGGCGGGGCGGCGGCGCGCCGACGCTCCGGAGATCCGCGCGGAACCCGGTTTGCGGCTCGCGGGCGAGGTCGCGGACCGCGAACTTCCGGCGCTCTATTCGGGCGCGCTGGCCTTCGTTTACCCGTCGTTGTATGAGGGCTTCGGACTTCCAGTGCTGGAAGCGATGCAGTGCGGCGCGCCAGTGATCGCGTCGCGGGCAGTGGAAGAGGCGGCGGGCGATGCGGCCGTTTACGCGGAGACGGCGGCCGAGTTGGCCGGCGCGATGGCGGACCTGGCGGCACGCCCCGAGTTCGCGGCGGAAATGCGTGAATGCTCGCTTGCCAGGGCACGCGAATTTTCGTGGGAGCGCACGGCGCGGCGCACGCGTGAGGTCTACGAGGAAGCGAGGAAGCGTTTTGGCGAGTGACGCGCGTCGTCCGGCGGCGCTGTTCCTGGCGCCGGAAGCTCCCTATCCGATCGCGGGAGGCGGCGCGCTGCGGAGCGCTTCGCTGCTGGAGTATCTGGCGCTCCACTACGACGTGGATGTCATCGTCTTCCGCCAGCCCGGAGCGCCGGACCCGGCCGCGCTGTTTCCGGCACGCCGCGTCCGCTCGGTGACGACGCTGGCACTGCCGGTCAACGGTCGCGGCGCTGCGGCTCGCGCGTTACGCAATGCAGGGCGGGTGGCTCGTCGAGTGCCGCCGCTGGTCGATCGCTTCGCCGGATTCGGAGCGGAAATCGAACGCGCCGTGGAAGGCCGCCGCTACGCGCTCGGCATCATCGAGCACTCCTGGTGCGCGCCGTATCTGCAGCAACTCGCCCCGGTGTGCGATCGCGTCGTGTTGGACCTGCACAATATCGAAAGCGTGCTGCATGGGCGTTGCGCGGAGGCGGAAGGCGGTCCCACGGGGGTGGCGCACCGCGTCTTCGAAGCGGCCTCGCGCCAGTTGGAGCAAAACTGGCTGCCGCGCTTCTCGGAAGTACTCGCCACGTCGGAGCAGGACGCGGGGGCGGTGCGGGCGATCGCTCCCGGGGCGCGGGTCTCGGTCTACCCGAATGCGCTGCCGCTGATTCCGCTGCCTGCCGCCGGGAACGAGGAGGTGGTGGTCTTCTCGGGCAACATGGAATACCATCCCAATCTGGCGGCGGTGGCGTTTTTCCGGGCCGAGATCTGGCCGCGATTGCGGGGGCGTTGGCCCGGGCTGGTTTGGCGGCTGGTAGGCAAAAATCCCGGCGCGGTGAGCCGGTTTACGGCAGGGGATCCGCGTATTGAAGTGACGGGTGCGGTGGACGATGCGGTCGCGGAACTGGCGCGAGCCCGGGTTGCGGTAGTACCGCTACTCATGGGAAGCGGCACGCGGCTCAAGATCCTGGAGGCGTGGGCCGCCGGACTAGCCGTTGTGTCTACCACGGTGGGCGCCGAGGGACTGCCGGTCCGCCATGGTGAGACGCTACTCGTGGCGGATGGGGCGGAGGCGTTTGCGAACGCCGTTACACGGCTGTTGGCGTGCAACGAGCAGAGAGATAAGTTGGGAAAAGCGGGCAGGCTGTTGTTGGAAAAGGAGTTTACATGGGAAACAGCTTGGAAGAAGTTGGACTTTTGACGCAGCCGAGAGTCATTCTGGTCCGCTATACTGGTAACCGCTAATGCGTTTCGCCGTTGATGCTCATGCCATCGGCCGCCACCTCACGGGTAACGAGGTCTACGTTCGGAGTCTCCTGAACGCATTTGCCGCTCAAGACCAGGACGACGAATTTGTCGCCTATGTGTCGGCAGATAGCGCCGCGAGTTGTATTCCTGCTAACATTCGTACCCGGAAGATCGCGACCAATCCCTTTATTCGCTTGGGCTTCGACCTTGCAATGAAGGTGCGGGAAGACCGCCCCGACTTACTCCATGTCCAGTACACCGCGCCGCTCGCGTGCCCCGTTCCGGTGGTGGTTAGCGTTCACGACGTCAGCTTTCTGGAGCATCCCGAGTACTTCACGCGGGATCGCGCCTGGCAGTTGCAATGGACGGTGCGGCGTACGGTTCACCGCGCGGCGAAGATCCTGACGGGGAGCGAATTCTCCCGTTCGTCGATTCTGAAAGTTTACGGGGACCTGGACGAAGACAAAGTCGTCGTCGTGCCGAACGCGGCGGCGCCGGAGTTCCGGCCGATATCGCGTGACGCGGCGACGGCGGCGGTCCGCGATCGATTCCACATCACGGCGCCCTTCGTGCTGTCCGTGGGCGACCTGCAGCCGCGCAAGAACCAGATCGGGATGATCCGGGCGTTCGCGCGCATGGTGAAGGCGCATCCGCAGCTCAAGCAGAATCTGGTGCTGGCCGGAAAAGAGACGTGGTTCGCCGATCAGGTCCATCGGGCGGCGCGCGATTCGGGGGTGGCCGACCGCATTCAGTTCTGCGGTTTCGTGTCCGACGCCGATCTGCTGCACTTGTATAACGCCTGCGATCTTTTCATCTTCCCCTCGTTCTACGAAGGCTTCGGGCTGCCGGCCCTGGAAGCGATGGCGTGCGGACGCGCGGTGGTCTGCTCGCACACTTCGTCGCTGCCGGAAGTGGTGGATGGGGCGGCGATTCTCTTCGACCCGTACGCGATCGATGAAATCGTACGCGCGATGGCGGATCTGCTGCTGGATACCGAACTGCGCGCGCGCATGGAGCGGCTCGGGCTGCAGCGGGCGGCGCACTTCTCCTGGCAAAAGACAGCGCAGCGCACGATCGAGGTCTTCCACGAGGTCCTCGAAAAATCCCGGGCCACCAGCGCGGTGTATTCTCAAACCATAGCTCATCGATGAAATTTTTCCTTAGTATTTGCCTGCTTTTGATTTCTTCCGCACCGCTAGTGCAGGCGGCGGATCAGCTCACCGGTTTTCCGTTTCAAAACGAGACGCTGCGCTACAACGTGAACTGGCCGGGAGGCCACAGTCTGGGCGAGGTCACGTTGAACGCGCGCCAGAATAGCGGCAATTGGGATTTCGACATGGCGGTGAAGGTGGACGTGCCGATCGTGCCGATCGCGGACCGCTATAAGGCTTCCGCGGTGGGCTTCGATCTCTGCTCGGCATCGCTCGACCGGCTGATCAGTCACGGCAATAAGAAGGTCACGGAGCGGACGGAGTTCGATCAGAAGGCGAATTCGGCACAGCGGCGGACGATCGTCCCGGCGACGGCGGACAAGCCGGCGGGCGGCGGCACAAGCGAACTGCGGCTGCCCACCTGCGGGCGCGATGCACTGACGTTTCTGTACTGGGCGCGGCGCGAGCTCGGACAGGGCAGGGTGCCGGCCGCGGGCAAGGTTTTCTTAGGATCGGGCTACGACGTGAAGATGGTCTACACGGGAGCGATGGATATTCCGGTGGCGGGGAAGCCGACCACGACGGACCATCTGAACGTGAGCGTGAAGGGTCCGGCGAGCGACTTCACGTTCGAGATTTTCTACGCACGCGATGCGGCTCGCACTCCCCTGCTGATCAAGATTCCGGTACCCGTCGGCACCGTCTCGTTGGAACTGGTGCGCTGAAATGCGGGTGGCGTATTTTTCGCCCTTGCCCCCTGCGCGCAGCGGGATCGCCGACTATTCCGAGGCGCTGATCGAATCGCTGCGGCCGTTGGTCGATCTGGAGATTTTTTCCGGTCCGGACAGGGCGTACGATCCGGCGAAGTTCGATGTCGCGCTTTATCACGTGGGCAACAACGGCTATCACGGGTTCGTCTACGAGACGGCGCTGAAGCATCCCGGAGTGGTGGTGCTGCATGAGAGCAATCTGCACCATCTGATCGCCGACATTACGATCAAGCGCGGCGATTGGGACGCCTACGTGCGCGAATGCGAATACGAAGGCGGCACGGCCGCGCGGGAATTTGCGGAGCGCGTGCGCAAGCTGGAGGTCGGGCCGGATTACGAAGGCGTGGCGATGACGCGGCGGCTTTTGGAATCGGCGCGCGGCGTGGTGGTGCACAGTCACTTCATGCAGGACGAAGTGCGCGCCGCGAAGTTCGCGGGGGCCTCGGCGGTGATTCCGCACGGCGCGTGGATTCCGCAGGCGGACCGCAACGGCTTCCGCCACAAACTCGGGCTCGACGAAACGACGCCGCTGGTGGGGATCTTCGGATATTTGAAGCCCTACAAGAGGATCGCCGAATCACTGCGCGCGTTCCGGCGGCTGGTGCGGCTGGTGCCGAACGTGAAGATGATCCTGGTGGGTGAGCCGCATCCCGAGTTTCCGGTGGAGCAGATGATCCGCGCGATGGGACTGTCGTCGAGCGTGCGCGTGCTGGGCTTCGCGCCGATCGAGGACTTTGTCGGGTATTTGGGCGCGTGCGATATCGTGCTCAATCTGCGCTTTCCCACAGTAGGTGAAAGTTCGGGCACGCTGCTGCGTTCGCTCGGGCTCGGCAAAGCGGTGATGGTCTCCGAGATCGGATCGTTTCAGGAATTCCCGGACGATGTTTGTTTGAAAGTGCCGGTGGGTGCGGGCGAGGAAGATCTCATCTTCGAGTATCTGAATCTGCTGGCGTCGCGTCCGGAAGTTGCGCGCACATTGGGCGAGCGCGCGAAGGACTACGTGGCGCGCGAGTGCAATTGGGCGTCGGTGGCGGCGCGCTATACGAGGTTCCTGGAAGCGGTGGTGAACGGCACGGAGAACGTAGACGGCAAAGCTCCGGTGGTGGCGCCGGTCATTGCGCCGGTCATTGCTCCTGTGGCGGAGAGCTTGTCGGAGTCGGTCCCGACGATCGAATATTTGCAGGGCTGGGCAGAGGGCGAGGGCGGCGCGAGTTATCTGAATACGCACCAGACGCGGCTGGTGAAGACGCTCTCGATCACGCCGCCGGGCGGGCCTGAGGATCGCGTGCTCGAGATGGGCGCGTATCTGCAGATCACTCCGGCGCTGCGGACGAAGCTCGGGTATGGCGAGGTGCGCGGGTGTTATTACGGTAAGCTCGGGCGCACCGATCATCGCACGGTGACG
>JAOAPT010000554.1 GCA_025463045.1 Candidatus Solibacter sp. | reverse complement strand
GTAGCGTCCGATGTAAATGTCATCGGTGTTTTCGTGCAAGGCGCGCTGGCGCTTCTGAAGGCCGAAGACGGTGTGTTGTTCATCACACTCGGACCTATGAATCCTGCGATCTACAGCTACAACTTTCGCGTCAACGGCGTGAGTGTGCTCGACCCGGTGAACCCGATGATCAAGCGCGGCGAGCGCTCGTCGGAATCGATGTTCGAAGTACCGGGCGAAATGCCGGCCGCCTACGATATGCAGGCGGTGCCGCACGGCACGGTGCACGAGAACTGGTACCAATCGAAATCGCTGAACGCGTGGCGGCGCATCGACGTCTACACGCCGCCGGGGTATGAGACCGCGAAGACGACTTACCCCGTGCTCTATCTGCTGCACGGCTCGGGCGATACGGAGAACGGCTGGGTGTCGATCGGGCGCGCCAATTTGATTCTCGACAACCTGATCGCGGCGGGCAAAGCGAAGCCGATGATCGTCGTCATGCCGTACGGCCGCGCACGCCAGGACGTATATCTCGGACCGGCCGCGGCACAGCAGACGGACGCGAAGGCTTTCGAGAACGATCTGCTGCAGGACGTCCTGCCGTTCGCCGAGAAGCTCTATCGCATCTCCGCCAAGCCGGCCGAGCGCGCGATCGCGGGGCTCTCAATGGGCGGCGGACAATCGCTCAGCGTCGGACTGCATCACCTCGATATTTTCCATTCGATCGGCGCATTCAGCGCGGCGCTTCGCACACAGGCAATCGAGGAACAGTACAAGGAAATTCTGGCAGACCCGGCGGGGACGAACAAGAATCTCAAGCTCTTCTACATTGCGTGCGGGAAAACGGACACTCTTTTCGAACCGGCGCAGGCCTTTGACAAGACGTTAACCGCCAAGGGTATTCGCCACACCTTCGTCCCCTCCGAAGAGGGTCACGTATGGCGTAACTGGCGCAATTACCTGACGGACTTCGCGCCGCAGCTTTTCCGTTAACGGGCTCCTGATACTGCACATAGGAATTATTGATTGGACGGGCTCCGAGCCCCCTTTTACACTCAAGGTTAGGAAAAAGGGGAAACTCAGTGCCAGTCATGGAAGCGAAAAGCCAAGTCGAGCTGTTGCACCAAATCAGCAACATCGTCAGTTCCAATCTCGTGCTGGAGAAAATGCTCCAGGAATTGATTGGTCTGGCGGTGGATGTCACGGATTGCGATGCGTGTCTCGTTTACCTGGTCGATCGTCACCGCAAGGAGATCGTCCTTCGCGCCTCGCAGCTACCGCACACCAAGGAAATCGGCCACATCCGGATGAAGATGGGCGAAGGCATCACGGGTTGGGTGGCGCAGAATAAGAGCGTAGTGGCGCTCGGCGCCAACGCCGCGGCGGACTCCCGTTTCAAGAGCTTTCAAAAATTGCCGGAAGACACGTATCAGGCCTTCCTGTCGGTGCCGCTGGTGAATGCCGGCGAACTGATCGGCGTCATCAATATTCACCACCAGGCGAAGCACCCGCATGCGCAGGACGAAATCGCGCTCGTCTCATTCATGGGCGAACAGATGGGCGGCGCGATCGCGAAGAGCCGGCTCGCCGAACGCTCCGAGCGGGCCACGCGCCGCATGGAAGCGCTCGCGGGGCTTGCCGAGGGCATCAACGAAAAGAATTATCTGGATCGCATTCTTCAGACAATCGCGGAGATGGTGGCGGACAAACTCGATTCGCCGGTCTGCTCCGTGATGCTGGTGGATGAAGAGCGGCAGGAACTGAACATCAGCGCGGCGCGTTGTTCTTCGGAGGACTATCTTCATCGCATGCCGTTGAAGATCGAGGAATCGCTGATCGGCCGCGTGGTTCGCGAGCGCCAGCCGATCATCATCCCCAACGTGCTCGAAGAGAAGCAGTACCGCTATCCGGAATTGGCTCGCAAAACGGGCTTGGCGTCCCTGCTTTCGGTGCCGATGTTCACACGCGATACGGTGATCGGCACAATCAACCTCTACACTCGCGAAGTCCACCACTTCGCGGAAGACGAAGTCGATTTCGTGAAGGTCGTCGCCAGCCAGGCGGCGATCGCGATCGAAAACGCGCGGCTGATGTCGGAGACGCTAGAGGCGAAGCGCGCACTCGAAACGCGCAAGGTCGTAGAGCGCGCGAAGGGCATTATGCAGCACAAGTATCACATCACGGAAGAGGATGCTTACTTGAAGCTGCGCAATGAGAGCCGCCGTTTGCGACGCCCGATGCGCGATCTCGCGGAGGCCATTATCCTGGCCGACGAGCTCGAGAAGCAGCGCCCGGCGAAGCCCTCGCTCTAAGAATTCTCACACTCTGATTCATCCTCTCACCCGGTCCGGGATCGCCCCGGTCCGGGCTTTTTTGCTCCAGTCCCGGTAGAGACATCGCATTCTCTGGATCCCAGCGCTGCTCGCCGGCGTGCGCATTGTGCCACGGCCATGGGTGGGCCTGCGGTAGCCCGCAAGCGCGTCAACGCGGCGATCGCGACTTCCGCAAGTCCCCACCGAATGGCAGCTTGAAACTCACGCCGGCGGAGACGCCAAACGCACTTCATCCCACAAAGCCCGTCAAAGTGCTCCGCCCGACGCCCCCCTGCTCTGTTTCGAGCACAGCGAGTGGGCGTATGCCGGCGGTGCGCACGATAACTTCGGCACGCGTTATTTGACTTTCGAGAGGAAGAACCGTTCGGTCGCTGTGACTGCGAGATCCTCGATCTGCTGCGTCCTGGGTTCACGCCATCAAAAAAGGGCCGCCTCTTTTCGAGGCGGCCCAGCCTACTTCCAATGGTTCGAGTTTAGAAGAAGAAACGAAGCCCGAGCTGCACCATTCGTGAGAAGTTCACCTGTGACGTAATTCGTCCGAAGGAACTGCTCCCATACGACACGTTAGGCGCGGCGAACATCGGCGTATTGAACGCGTTTAACGCCTCCGCCCGGAACTGCCCCTTGAACTTCTCCGCGATTGAGAAGCTCTTGAAGATCGAAGCGTCCCAATTCGCCTGTCCCGGACCGCGCATCTCGAGAGTTCGCGAGACGTTGCCGAACGTGCCTCGCGCCGACGTGGTGAACGCCGCCGAGTTGATGTAGTTGCCGAGCCGGCTTTCCAGGTTGCCGCTGGTCACCGGCGAAACGCCCGTCGCGCTCGGCCGCTGGCTGGCATAGCCGAACACCGAGTTGTTGTTCGTGCTCTGCGTGATCTGCAGCGGGAAGCCCGATTGATACACGCTGATCGCGTTGATCGACCATCCGCCCACCGCGTAATCGAGCGCCTTGCTGCTGCTCAGAAACTTCTTGCCTTTGCCGACAGGCAGATCGAACGTGAAACCGGTGGACCAGCGGAGCGGCGTATCCACGTTCGCCAGGCTGTACTCCGATTTCAGATCATAGGGATTCTGCGGACCGCTCGCACCCGCGTTGAGGAAGTTACCGGCGCCGCCCGAGCTCGCATCGTGATTGCGGCTCCAGGTCAGCGTGGAAAGAAAAGTCAGCCCCATGCTCATGCGCTTCTGCGCCTTGGCCACCAGCGAATCGTAGCGCGCATAGCTGCCATCGTTGTACAGATAGTTGATCGTGCTGAACGTGGGATACGGCAGCAGCAACTGCACCTGGCTCACCGTCTGGCCGCCGATCACACCGGCGCCGCCCTTATTGAAAAATGGATTGTTCACCGTCGCCGTGAGTGCCGAGCCCTGCGAGAGCAGCGCCGGATTCAGTGCGTTGATGTTGATGTTCGCCGTCGCCTGCGTGAGGTGAGTGGAGTGCGAACCGACGTAGCCGACTTCCATCGCGATGCCGAACGGCAGTTCACGCTGGATATCGATCGAGTACTGCTGCACGCGCGGTGAGCGCGAATTCGGATCGATGATCGAGAGGCTCTGTCCGATGCCGGTCATGTCGCCCAACGTGCTGCCCGTGGGCTTGGCGAGCCCGGCGGGGAAGGGATTGTTGACGTAGCTGGCCGGCGTCGCATTGCCATCGTTCGAAGCGATGTAGCTGGTGGTCGCCGTGAAGCCGGGCGGATTGTACGGCGTGCCGATTGCGAACTGCGGGGCCCAGTACAGGCCGTAGCCTCCGCGAATCGTGGTCTTCGAATCGAACTGCCACGCGAGGCCGACGCGGGGCGCCACCTTGTTCATGTTCGGATTACTAACGTGGATGCTGTTGCCGTTGACGCCCGCGAACTGAATGACGCCCTTGGGTAGGATGCCAGTTACATTCGCGGCTAGAGGATTCACGGTCTTGGTGTCGAAGCCGACGACCATCGAGTTGTTCTTTTCCTGCAGGCCGTACTCACGCTCCCAACGCACACCCACATTCATCGTCAACGTCTTAGTGAGCCGGATGTCGTCCTGGAAATACGCGCCGTAGTAATCGGCATACTCGTAGAGCTTGGTGGGAATATAGCCCGTACCGGCCGACGCCGTACCGAGCAGCATATCGGCGAGATCGGCGCCCGTGCCGCTCACCGCGGTCAGCGGAGTAGAGCGCGTGAACACGCCGTTGAACGTGAACGCTCCGGCGCTATTGGCGAAATCGTTGCCATCGTCGTGAATCCGGCGATAGTCGAAGCCGCCCTTCAGATTGTGGCGGCCCTGGTACTTCGCGAGGCCCGCGGAGAAGTTCTTCGAGTGGTGCACATAGTAGAAGTTATTGTTCGTGCCGAGGCTGTACTGCGAGGTCATCGTCACGTTGGGGAAGGTCGGCGCGGGGACAGCCGCCACGAAGCTCGGCGCGAAGCCCAGGCTCGCGAGGTTGAAGCCCTGGCTCTGCTGATAGCCGTAGTTCGGGAAGCGATTGAAACCGTAGCGCACCGTCAGCACGGTGGTCGGCGAAATCGTAATGATGTTGTTGAACTGCGTCGTGTCCACGCGCCGCAGCAGCAGCCACTGGTCGGGCGAGCTGACCGTCGGGAACCAGTTGTTGCCCGGCTCGAGCGAGTAATAGCGCAGGTAGCTCAAGCTGCTCCGCCACCAGTTGGTGAACTGGTGATCAAGCTTCGCCGTCTTCTGCGATGCCTTGGCGGCGAGCGTCGCGGCCTGGGTGATGTTGGGGGCGCCGTAATAGGCTGACGCGGTCTGCGGCTTCACGTAGGTCGCCGCCATCGCGAGGCCCACCGGGTTCAGGCGGTCGGGCGAAATGATATTGCCCGCGAAGGGTGTGCGGGTGCAGGTGCTGCCGGCGCAAACCGTGCTCATCGGATCGTAGATCACGTTGAGTGCGCCGCTCGGCGTCTTGCTCTGCGAGAAGTTGCCGGCGCGCTCCAGATCGGTCGGCGTGGAGAACTGCGAGGAGTTGGACTGCGTGTCCTGATAGCCTTCCCAGGCCAGCCAGAAGAAGGTGCGGTTTTTGCCGTTGTAGAGTTTGGGAATGCGCACCGGTCCGCCGAAGCTTGCGCCGAAGGTCTTGTTCGGCTGATCCGGCAGCGCGATGCCCGCGGCATTGTTGAAGAAGTTGTTGGCCGCCCAGCTGGTTTCCCGCAGGCTGCCAAACAGGCTGCCATGCCATTGATTGGTGCCAGATTTCAAGTACGTGTTGAACATGCCGCCGCCCGTCCGCGCCATTTCCGCGTCGTACGTGTTCGACTGCACCTTCACCTGCTCGACGGCTTCAAGCGTCGGGATGATGATCGCGCGATTCGCCGCATCGGTGATTGGAATGCCGTCCAGCAGATAGTTATTGCCGCGCACCGGACCACCCGCGATCGAAATCTGCGACGAGCCGCTCTGGTCTTCCATGCGGTTGTAGTGCGGGTCGCCCACCGGCGTCACGTTCTGCGCGAGCTTCGACATCATGAACGGATTGCGTCCCAGGTTCGGCAGGTCGATCAGCTGCTGACGCTCCAGCACCTGTCCCTGCGATGCGGTGGTCGATTCGATCAGCGGGACCTCTTCGGTCACCTGCACGCTTTCGTTCACCGATCCGATTTCCATCTTCAGATCCAGCGAGACGAACTCCTGGGTGGCTACCGGAACATGCTTGCGCTCGATCCTCTTGAAGCCTGGCGCCTCCACCACCACCGTGTATGTCGCGGGCACCACCTGGCTGAAGCTAAATCCGCCTTCGGGCGCAGTGATCGTCGCACGCTGCGTGCCCCCGCCTTCATCGATCAGCGTCACTTTCGCTTCGCCAATCGATTTGCCTGAGCCGTCGAACACGTTACCGCGCACGCCTCCCAAATAGGACTGGCTCCACGCGGCCGTCAAAAACACGAATCCGAATAGAATAGTCTTCGTCTTCATACACTTCTCCCCCTGATTGAATTTTGCTTGCTCCCACCGTTAATCGATTTGCAGATCCGGCACTCGCCCAGCCGGCTTCACCCAGCGAACATATGCGCCGCGCAATGCGTAGATCGAACACCCCAGCGCGACGGCAAGCACCGCGTTCACGGCCAACACCGAAAGTGCGGTGACCAGAAACGCCGCGGCGTCGGCCCTGCTCATTTTCGGCAGGCGGCGCCACGTACTCCAATCGAGCAGGCACAGCCCCATCCATGCCGTGACTCCGGCCAGCGCGGGCAGCGGAACGTGCCCCACCACGCCCGACCCCACCCACAGAATTGCCGCCAGAAATACCGCGTGCAGCAGATTCGCGACGCGCGTCGTGCCGCCGCACCGCACCACCGCGAGACTGCGCGCCGGAATGCCAACGCTGAGTGGAGCGCCGAACATCCCCGCGCACAAGTTCGCGATTCCATATGCGCCCAATTCGGCATCCGCGTCGGAGGTCTTCATGCGCTGATGCCGTCCACGAAAGTGTTCCACCACGCGCGACGTAATCAGAATATTCACGCTTGAAACAAAGGCCAGTGCAAAGCCCGAAGGCAGCACGGTCAGCACATCCTGCGGACTCCACGAGAACCCGACGAAGGGCGGCAGGCCTGCACGCAGTGCGCCGATCTCGCGCTCATGAAAGCCCATCAGGTTCGCGAGCACGATCGCCAGCGCGACGCCGATCAGCGGCGCCGGCGCTCGCGAACTCCACCGCGCCGCCAGTGTCGCCGCGACCATCACGACCATTCCGAGCAACAGCGGCGCCAGGCGCGTGCTGCCGATTCGTTCCGCCACCGCCGCAAGCTGCATGAGCGTCGACCCCGCGGAGCGCGTCGCCGTGGAATCCACCCCGAGGATCGTATCCAATTGCGAAATCAGCATCATCGCGCCGATCCCGCAGGAGAAGCCCGTGACGACGGCGTGCGGCACGCGCGTGATGTGACGGCCGAGCCGAATCACGCAGAAGCCCATCATGATCACGGAGGCGACGATCGAAACCTTCGCCGCGCCTCCGAGCCCCTGACCGCGCACAGCGAGCGCGATGAACGGAACGGTCGCGCTCGCGGTACCGCCGATCAATACCGGATTGCGCCCGAGAGCCGCGATCACGGGCGCAGTAAGTATCGACGTGAAGACTCCGAGCACGGGCGGCAGCCCCATGAGCGAAGCCATCGCCAGGCCGTAAGGAAGCGCGATCAACGCCGCGATCGCACCTCCCGAACAGTCGCCGAGGAAGCCCGGCCACCCGTATCCTTTTGCGCGCGCTAATCTTCTCCGCGCGAATGGACTCAAGCCATCACCTTAAGGAACGCGGTTTTGAACTTGTTCATTTCCTCCTGTGTACCGATTGAGACCCGTACATACGTCGGCCAACTTTTCCAGACGCGCCCAATGTAGATCTTCTCCTTCTCCATCGCGTCCTTGATCTCGAGACCCGGACGCTTCACATCCACCATGAATTTGTTGGAAACCGAGGGCACGTACTTGAAGTTGTGCTTGTCCAGAAAGCTCAGCACGTCTTCCCGCACATCGCCGATCTTCTTGCGCCGCTCCGTCACCAGCATCTTCGATTTCAGACTCGCCGTGGCGGCCACCATTCCCGTCACCGGCAGCGCGCCCGAACTGTACGGCAGAATCTTCGCCAGCAGGTCCGGACGTCCGATCGCCGCACCGGCGCGCAATCCCGCCATCCCGTAGATTTTGGAGAACGTGCGCAGCAGGATAATGTCCTTGTCCTTCGCCACCAGGTCGGAGCAGAACGGCGCGCCCGCGATGTGCGTGTACGCCTCGTCGACCATCAGGACGCTGCCCGCCGGCTTGTTCGCCAGCAGCCATTCGATCTCCGCGCGCGGTGTGAGCGTGCCAGTCGGATTGTTCGGATTGCACACGTAGATCAATCCGGCGTTTGCGCTCGCGGCAGCCATCTGCTTCACATCGTGCGCGTAGGTCTTGGTGAGCGGCACGCGGATCACGGGCGCTCCGATGAACTCCGCGGCGCGCTCCCCCGCCTCGTATCCGGGATCCGCGGTGACGAACGGTTTCGTCGGCGAGGTGAACGCCAGCACCGCCTGATGCAGCGGGGCGCTCGACCCCGCGTACGGCTGCACGTAATCGCGCTTCACGCCCTCCTGCTCGGCCAACAATTCCTGGAAGCCGAACGTCTCCTCATACAAATATCGCCCACCGTTCCTGGCCACCGCGTAGACGGCGTTCAACGCTTCTTCGCATGGCCCCAGCGGGTTTTCATTGGCGTTGATCTTCACCGCGCCCGCCGGCATCCCGCCGCGGATCGCCGAAAGCTGCGCCATCGCCGGCTCGTTGTAGAACGGCAGGGCAGTGCCCGCCGTGATCATCGCGGCAATTCGTCCGAAGTTACGGCGGGAGAATCCGCGCTGCAAAAAGTCTTTTCTCTGCTCTTCCGTCAGGATGACGTTCATGGCAATCCTCTCAAATGCGTTTGAAAGTTGAGATTTAGGAGTGAACGCGGACGCTCTACTCCGCGGGTCTAACCGTGCCGGACAGAGGCACCGCTCAAAACCAGGAGCGAACGTCGCGCCTTCGGGGCGCTGACGGAACTTGTAGCAGGAATGTTACCAGCGTCTGAGCCGCTTGTCGAATCAAATTTATCTATTGATGAAATTCTGATGAAATGGTGCGCCGCCGATTCGCTCCAGATCTCGCGTTTCCAGGCGGAGTTCCGGCGCGATCAGCTCGCTTCCAGACAGAGCGGTCTTGGCCACACCGGCGCTGCCGTGCTGCCCCGATTTCGTAAGAATATGAACGACTTCGTGGGCCAGCACGCGCCCGAGCGCACGCCCCAGCAGGACATCGCCCTTCGCGAAATCGCCGCCCGACATGGCCGACCGCATGGCCCGCGTCACCCGGTCGCAAGCCACTTCGCTGAAGGGTTGCACCGCGCCGCCGGTCGAGTGGGTGAACGCCATTGGCCCGCGTTCATCAATTAAATAAGGTACTGGTTCGAACACGCACTTGCCCTTGAACCGCACCACCACCATATCCGGCGCTGTGGACTCTGCCGCTTCCGCGCGTGTCCGGAAATCGAAGCGAATCGGGGAGTTCTTCATGATCCCCTCAAACTCGCGTTTCATTTCCGTGATCGACTGTTCCGACCGCGGCCCTTGAAAATCAAGAACGATCGTGATGCCCTCGGCGAACACCGGGGCAACAGCGGCAAGGCAAGCGACGGCGCAATACGGAACCAGGCGCATAACAGAAGCGACAGGGCTTCGTCCGCGATTATATCAGCGCGCCGCTCTCCACGTTGCCTGGGGAGTGCGCGAAACTACTGTCATGCCCGCATTCCTGTTCGACTTGGACGGCACGCTCGTGGACAGCGTCTATCAGCACGTTCTGGCATGGCGCGACGCGCTCGAAATCGCCGGACTTCCGCTCTCCGTGTGGCGCATCCACCGCCGTATCGGGATGAGCGGCGGCCTGTTCGTCAACGCCTTGGCGCGCGAAACCGGACACACCCTGAGCGAAGGCGAAGTCGCGCGCATGCTCCAATTGCACGGCGAGGCGTACCGCAACTACGTGTCGCAGGTGCGCCCGCTTCCCGGCGCGCGCGAACTGCTCGCGTACCTCGCAGAGCAGCGCGTGCCGCACGCGATCGCCACCAGCGGCTATCGCGATAGCGCCGCGCCCGCGCTCGCCGCACTCGGCGTCGCGCCTGATCTTCCGATCGTGACGCGGGACCAGGTGGCGCACGCCAAGCCCGATCCCGATCTCTTCCTGGCCGCCGCGGCGCGCCTCGGCATCGCCGTCGAAGATTGCGTCGTCGTCGGCGACAGCATCTGGGATCTGCTGGCCGCACGCCGCGCTCGCGCGCTCAGCATCGGCCTGCTCTCCGGCGGCTATGGCGAAGAAGAGCTAGAACGCGCCGGCGCCTATCGCATTTATCAGGATCCCGCGGACCTGCTCGCCCACCTCGACGAGGTCGGCGTCCGCGCGCGCTGATCGCATGGTCGGGATTCTCGTCCACGGCGACAATCACTTCATCGTGCGCGGGCCGCATCCTGATCTCGATACGGCGCGCGCCCTGGTGCGCCACTGGTCGGTGATCCGAATCGGCGCCGCCACTCCGCCCGAACTTTCGCCGTGGCGCATTAGCACGAGAGAATTCCGCGAGGATCTCGAATGGGCGATCGTGATTCCCGGAGACGGTGGGACATCGCCCGCCGTCGAACAACTGCTTGCCGAACTGGCCGCGCGCGGCATCCCGATCGAACGCGTTTAGGGACTACTCTACTCCACGCCGACCAGGGACCTCGCCGCGCTGTGTTCCGCCTCGTTCAGCCAGTAAGGCGGGCGGCCGTAGTGGAAGTACAGCCCGTTTTCATACTCGCGAGTAATCGGAATCGACTCCGCATAGATTGGAGCATTTTGAATCGCCTCGCGCGAGAGGACGACGTAGACTCTGGAATCCGCCCAACTTACGCGCTCAATCCACGAGGGTGAAAAAAGTACCTTCTTTCCTGGCCACCAATTGCGGGTCGCTACCTCGATATAACGAATCGCCCATGATTCATCGTCCACCACAAATCCGTCTAAATGTCCGATCTCGCCATCCGAGGCTTCGATGTGATATCCCGTTACTTCCAGACTACTGCGCAAGTGCGAGTCCATCGACTCCTTCGCGACATCGCCTGGATCGAGAACCGGTGGAGTGAGCGCGATCGGGCTGTAGCCGGAGCCCCAAAGATAAGGACCTCCCCAGTAATAAGGGTAGCCGTAGTAGCCGAGGAATTCGGCCTCGTGCTGCCGCGAGACGGGCTCGTGCGTGTCGATGCCGGGGCTATTCCGCACCTGCTCTTTGGTCAGGCTAAGATCCACGTGCCTGGCGTTCCAGTCGGTGCGCACAATCGAGTACGGCGAGATCAGCACCTGGCGGCCGGCCAGCCAGCCGCCGGTATCGACCGTCAGATAACGCACGGCCCATGTGACGTCGTCGAAATAGAACTGCTCGACGGTCCCGATCTCACCGTCGGTCGCGCGGATGGTAAATCCCTTCAAATCGCCAGCATTCGTTATCATAGGGCCCTCCCGGGCAATCGCTATTCGTACCGTGCTTCCGGCACGTGGATGCTTGATCACTTCGCATGCCTGATCACTTCGCATGCTCACTTCGCATGCTCACTTCACATGGAGCACGGGGATGGCCTAATGGTCGTTCGTCGAGGGTGGACCTCAGCGTGCACATCCAAAGCGAGGATCTGTAACATGTCACATCGCGATAACGGATCGCCCTTCGATAACCAACGCCGCGCCATCGAACTTCACGATGGGCCAGCGCACGCGCACCGTGTTGGCGAGCAGCACGGTCAACAGGAGCACCTCAGCGGCAGCGAACAGTCACGGCAGGCGCTCGAGCATTCCGGGGAAGCACACCGGCAGTCTGCGGCCGCCACGATCGGACACGGCATCGCCGCCTTCAATCACGACGACATCGCTGCCCTTGCGCACCAACTCTGGCAGAACCGCGGTTGCCCGTCCGGATCTCCGGATGTCGACTGGCATCGCGCCACGGAGGAATTGCGTTCCCGCAAAGTGTGACATGCGCGCAACTTCAAAAGGCTTTCAGAACGACATTTGAAGCATGGCCAGACTCGTCAGCCGTGAGGTGCGCCTGGTATCCCGTCCCACCGGTTTGCCGTCGCCGGAAAACTTCTCGCTCGAACAGGTAGAGGTTCCACCGCCGCAGGACGGACAGGTGCTGGTGCGCAATCTCTTCATGTCGGTCGACCCCTACATGCGTGGGCGTATGAACGCCCGCACGTCGTACGTGCCACCGTTCGAGATCGGTAAGCCGCTCGAGGGCGCCGCGGTGGGCGAGGTCCTGGAGTCGCACGCTCCAAAACTCAAAGCGTTCGATATCGTGACGTCGAACTTCGGCTGGCGCGAGTATTTCATCGCACCGCCCAACGTGCTGCACGCCGTTAGCCCCGATGTTCAACCGCTCTCGGTTTATCTCGGAGCGCTCGGAATGACGGGCATGACGGCGTGGGTGGGGCTGAAACTGGTCAACGTCAAGGCGGGCGAGGTGGTTTTCGTTTCCGGCGCGGCGGGCGCTGTCGGCAGCGTCGCCGGGCAACTCGCGAAGCTGCGCGGTTGCCGGGTGATCGGCGCGGCCGGCTCACCCGAGAAGGTGAGTTTCCTCCTGGACGAGTTGGGCTTCGACGCGGCGTTCAACTACAACGACGGCCACGTTCGCGAAAAGCTACGGCTCGCCGCGCCGGACGGAATCGACGTGTACTTCGACAACGTCGGCGGCGAACTGCTGGAGGCGGCGCTCGGCGCTCTGCGCATTCACGGGCGCGTCGTCGCGTGCGGCAGCATCTCCAGCTACAACGACGAAAAGCCTCGCCCCGGTCCGACGAATTTGCGCAACATAATTGCCAAACGGTTGACGATCAAAGGCATGATCGTGAGCGATTGGCTCGCCGAACGGCCCGCGTTCGAGAAGGAAGTCGGCGAGTATCTTAGGGCGGGAAAGTTGAAGCACCAAGAGACGGTCGTACACGGGATCGAGCACGCAGTCGACGCGTTTATCGGCCTGTTCACGGGGAAGAATACCGGCAAGATGATCGTTGCGTTGTAAGCATGCGGCTGATCCAATCCGAGCCGCGCGCGTGGCCACCGCTCTCTCACGATCGCAGCTCCGATTGGGGCTCGCGCTTTCCTTGGAGTTCGCGGGCGGAACGTTTTCACCCTTTCAGCGCGAACGCGACGATCGTCTGGCGGGTGTCGCCGTTGAGTAGCTCGTCTTCCAGACCGCGGGGATCGACGTCGACCT
>JAOAPT010000541.1 GCA_025463045.1 Candidatus Solibacter sp. | reverse complement strand
CGCGTGAGCACGGCGGTATATACGGCGGAGAGCGGTTCGGCGGGCGGTGCGCAGGTGGTTGTGGTGTCCGCGACCACCGGCTTCCGGCGCGCGACCCTGACGAATGCGGCGGGGACGTTCCAATTCCCCGGCCTTGCGGTCGGCACGTACACGGTGACGATCTCTCATCCGGGATTCAAAGCCGCGCAGTTCAAAGAAGTCGAACTGGCGGTGGGTCAGCCGCGGACGCTCGACGCGCGCCTGGAAGTGGGCGCGGTGGCGGAGGCGGTGGAGGTGGGGGCGACGCTCGACTCACTCAACCGGACGTCGGCGGAGGTTGGCGGTCTGATCGAGGCGGAGCAGATCAAGGAGATCCCGGTCAGCGGGCGGAACTGGGCGAGCCTGATGATGCTGGCGCCGGGCGCGGTGAATTACAGCGACGGATCGCAGCGGAACATCCGCTTCAACGGGCACTCGATCGACGACGCGAATTATACGTTCGACGGAATCGACAACAACGGCGTGCAGGAGCAGACGCAGAAAGCGGAGACGCGGCTGAATATCGCGCTGGATTCGATCGCGGAATTTCGCGTGAGCACGGCGGTATATACGGCGGAGAGCGGTTCGGCGGGCGGTGCGCAGGTGCAGGTGGTTTCGAAGACGGGCACGAATCAGTATCACGGCAGCACGTTCTATTCATTGCGCAACGACGCGCTCGATGCGCGGTCGCCGTTCGACGGTGCAACGATTCCGCCGTTCACGCTGCATCAGTTCGGAGCGAACTTCGGCGGACCGATCAAGAAGGACAAAGCATTCTTCTTTATGAATTACGAGGGGCTGAGGCAGGATCTTGGGATCACACAGATCAGCTACGTGCCCAACGCGGCGTTTCGCGCGAGGGTGAGCGCGGCGTCGCCGGTGCTCAAGCCCTTGATGGACGCGTATCCCGTGGGACAGACGCCGCTCGACGCGACCACCGACCAGATCAAACTGGTGGCCAGCAATTCGGTGCGGGAAGATTCGGGCATGATCCGCTTCGACTACCGGTTCGACGATAAGAACATGATGTACGCGCGCTACAACACGGACGATGTGTACATCGACAATCCGACGGACGCGCTCGGCTCGCACAACGTGGTGCCGCACGTTCCCTCGAACGGGGTCTTGGCGTACCAGCGGATCTTCACGCCGACGACGATCAACGAAGTGAAGTTCGGTGTGAATCGCGCGAATTATCATAATTGGAGCTATGGCATCGCGCCGGTTTCGGTGAGCGTGTCGTCGGCTTCGTTCAGCGGACTGACCAGCGATTCGCTGGATACGGAAGTGGGGACGACGTTTTCGTATATCGACAACCTGACGCTGGTGCGCGGGAAGCACACGTTGAAGTTCGGGGCGAACGTGATGCGGGTGCGGCTGAACAATTCGGGGAATACGCTGACCACGCAATCGCTGAGCTATGCGAGCACGGACGATTTGATCGCGAACAAGGCGACGTCCGCAACGTACCTGCAGGGCGAAGGCGTGGTGGGGAACCGCCGGACGTTCGTTCAGGGATATGCGCAGGATGAATTCAAGGTGACGCCGACTCTCACGCTCAACGTAGGACTGCGATACGAACTCTATTCTGTGACGCACGAGATTCACGATCGTTCCGCGGTGGTGGACATCCTGGGCTGCGGCGGATTCTGCCCGAAGGGCACGGCGTACTACGAGCCGAACACGAAAGACTTCGGTCCGCGCATCGGACTCGCGTGGGCGCCGGCGTTCCTGCACGGCAAGACGACGATCCGCAGCGGGTTCGGCATTTATTACGGCGGCAATCAGAACGACGATTTCAGCGATCCGGCGGAGAGTTACGTGCCGCGATACTCGCTGTCGTCGAGCGACTTCCCGGCACTGGCGTATCCCCTGACGGCGTTTCTGGATCCGAAGAACCAGTTGTACAGTCCGAAGGCGATCGACCGTCACCGCAAAGATCTCTCGTACAACAACTGGGATTTCGTTGTGCAGCAGCAACTGGCGCACGACTTCGTGGGGCAGGTCTCTTACATCGGCGGCGAGGGTCATCACCTGTTCAGCAGGTACACCGTGAACTTGATCGACCCGGCGACCGGGAAGCGGCCGCTGGCGGGCTTCGGATCGTTCGGGTACAAGACGAACGATGGGAACAACAACTTCAATACGCTGCAGGCATCGCTGCAACGGCGATTCACGAAGGGGCTGCTCTTCCAGATGAACTACATGTGGTCGCACGGCATCGCGGATGCGTCGATCGGGTCGGGCGAGTCGGTGAGTTTCCAGAATATGGGCTGCCGCGCGTGCGACCGCAGTAGCAGCAGCATCGACGTGCGCCACGTGATGACGATGAACGCGGTATACCAACTTCCGTTCGGCAAGAACAGCCGGCTATTGGGCGGATGGGAACTGGCGGGGATCGCGAGCGCGCGCACCGGACTGCCGGTGAACATCACGGTCTCGCGAGCTGCCGGCGCGCTGCTCGACGGGAACACGTCCGGGCAGCGACCGAATCTGGTGCCTGGAGTGCCGATCTATGCGGCGGATCAGACGATCAACAACTGGTTCAATCCCGCGGCCTTTTTCGCGCCGGCGAATCTGGCGTGGGGCAATCTGGGGCGGTATATCGCGAGCGGGCCGGGGGCGTACGAGATCGATTCGTCGCTGCAAAAGCGGTTCCACCTGACGGAGCGGGTCGCGCTGCATTTCCGGGCGTCGGCGTTCAACCTGTTCAATCATCCCGAATATAAGGCGCCGGGATCGAGTATCGGGTCAGTGAGCGGGAGCGGGACGAACCTGACGATCAAGCCCTCGGCGAGTTTCGGACGGATTACGGGGATTTTGAATACCGGAGCGACGGGGACGGGCGCTCCGCGGCGCATCGAGTTCCAGTTCCGCGCGGAGTTCTAGCGCGGCGGCCGACGCGGGTGCTAGACTGCACCCCATGGTTCGCACAATCTTCGCACTCACTGCTTTCGCCATTGCCGGCGCGGCACAGACCGCGCCGATCCCGGTGAAGGTCGTCGTGGTCACGATGTTCGAACGGGGCGAGGACACGGGCGATACTCCGGGCGAATATCAGTTGTGGGTAGAGCGTGAGCATCTGGATCGCGTGCTGCCGATGCCCGCGGGATATCGCCATGTGCGGCTCAATAGCGACGGCGTGCTCGGGATGGTGACGGGGATCGGGACGGCGAAGGCGGCGGCGTCGGTGATGGCGCTCGGGCTTGATGCGCGCTTCGATCTTTCGAAGGCTTACTGGCTGGTGGCGGGGATCGGCGGCGGCGATCCGGCGGACGTTTCGCTGGGGTCGGCGGTGTGGGCCGAGCACGTGATCGATGGCGACCTGGCGTACGAAGTGGATGCGCGCGATATTCCGGCGGACTGGTCGACGGGGATGGTGCCGCTGCGCAGGTCGCGGCCGTACGAGGCTCCGGTGCGCACGGAGTTGGAGGGCGAAGCGTACACGCTCAATCCGGCGCTGACCGCGTGGGCGTACCGGCTGACGAAGGATGTGGTGCTGGCCGACACGGCGGCGATCCGCGCGGCGCGACTGCGGTTCACAGGTTTTCCAAACGCTCAGAAGGCACCGTTCGTGACGCGGGGCGATACGATGTCGAGCAGCACGTTCTGGCACGGCACGCGAATGGATGCGTGGGCGAACGCGTGGACGCGGTACTATAGCGGCGGCAATTACATGATCGCGGCGATGGAAGATTCGGGGACGCTGCAGGCGCTGACGTTTCTGAGTAATGCAGGCCGCGTGGATCTGCGGCGCGTGATGGTGTTGCGCACGGTGAGCAATTACGATCGAGAAGCTCCGGGGTCGACGCCGGCGGAGAGCCTGAAGGGACTGGTGTCCGGGATCTACTCGGCATACGTTCCGGCGCTCGACGCGGCGCAGGTGGTGGGCAG
>JAOAPT010000540.1 GCA_025463045.1 Candidatus Solibacter sp. | reverse complement strand
GTTAATTCACCCCCCCACCGCACTCCCTGAGCGTCGCCGATCCACGCCACCCTGTCCGCGGAGGACTCTCCCTGTCACGAAACCATGTATGTGTATTCCGCCTGCTCGCTGCCGCCCTGACGCACATCCCGGCAGGGGCGCCCCGTCGTACTTACCCCCGGGAGGTTGCGTCGGTCTCAATACGAGCTTCTGCCCGGATTCATCGAATCATTCGTTGGCAGCCCGGGCACCTTTTCACCGGCAAGACTCTCGACGCCTCGACCGTGGAATTCAGCGGTCTCCTCGCCGCAGCGGTGTTCCTGAATCCGAACCGTACCAGGCTCGACTTTTGCTACCCGTTCAACAACGATCCCACTTCCACCAAAGCCATCAACGTGATCGACACCAATACGTTCGAGGGCTTCACTACCGACGTCGATACCCGGCAAAGGCGGCATCGGCATCTTCGGCGTCCGGGCCACCGCCGTTACGTTCCTAAGCAGTGCCCACGACCCAACTGACATCCAAAGAGTCTCCGAGTTTCAGTTGTCGTTCGGGTTCGAGTTCGACGCACCCTCCCCGATTACGCCCGGGGCAGCAACGTCCACCCTGGTCATCAAGACCAATGCAACCAGCTGCCGCGCCCGAGCCCGCCACCCTCCTCTTCAATGTCGCCGGCCTGATCGCCTTCTACCGTCCTCCGCGTCCATCGGTAGACATCATCTCTCCAACAGTCGACGCCCAGGACGTGAACCACCCGCCGTCGCGACTCAAACCAAAGACACCGCCGGTGGCACCCGAATTGTCTAATAACTCCCGAAGGAAATCGGAATGGCCCCCGAATGTGTACACCTGGACGAAATTGAAGTCGTAACCACAGACAAACATGTGTGCGAAGACTGCGTGCGCATCGGCGACACCTGGATTCACTTGCGCCTGTGTCTCACCTGCGGACACGTCGGATGCTGTGACTCATCCAAGAACAAGCACGCCCGCAAACACTATCGCGCCATCGGGCACCCTTTGGTTCGCTCCATCGAACCCGGCGAGCACTGGGTCTGGTGTTACGCCGACCAGGTGTTCGCCGCCGAACTGGCCGTATAATTCGGCGGCCCTCGGCTGCCATTCCAGGGCAACATACGATGCTTACCCAAACTCAACAGGAAACCAATGCCGCGGCGAACCGTCCGACCACCTGGTCCGGTTTCGACCGCCAATACGTCAACGGCGCCTGGAGAACAGGCCGCAGTTCGCGCCGTGTCCAGGACGTCAACCCGTTCACCGGCGAAACCATCCTCGAAATCCCCTCGGCCGATCAGACCGACCTCGACGAGGCCTACCACTCCGCCGCCGGCTCGCAGCCTTCCTGGGCCTCCGCCCTCCCGTCCGAGCGGGCCGAGGTGATGCGCCGCGCCGCCGGCATTATGGAAGTTCGCCGTAGCGAGTTCGTCGATTGGCTGGTCCGCGAATCCGGCAGCACTCGTCTCAAGGCCGAGATCGAGTGGCAGTTCGCGCAGTACGTCATTCTGGAAGCCTCGTCCATGCCGCATCGCGTCAAGGGCGCCGTCCTGCCCGGCGATATTCCCGGCAAGGAATGCCGCGTCTACCGCAAGCCGGTCGGAGTGGTCGGCGTCATCAGCCCGTGGAATTGGCCGCTGCAACTCAGTCTGCGCTCCGTAGCTCCTGCCCTCGCCGTCGGCAACGGCGTCGTGCTCAAACCTTCAAGCGACACGCCCATCACCGGCGGTCTTATCCTCGGCAAACTCTTCGAAGAGGCCGGACTCCCGCCCGGCGTGCTCAACGTCCTCGTGGGCGCGGGCAGCGAAATCGGCGATGCCTTTGTCCGCCACGCCACGCCGCGCGTCATCTCTTTCACCGGGTCCACCGCCGTCGGCCGTCAGATCGCCAGCCTCTCCGCCGAGTCCGCCATTCTGAAACGCCTCGAACTCGAACTCGGCGGCAACACGCCCTTCGTCGTCCTCGACGACGCCGACCTGGACTACGCCGCCGACGCCGCGGCCTTCGGCAGATTCTTCCACCAGGGACAGATCTGCATGAGTGTCAACCGCGTGATCGTCGACGACTCAGTCTTTCAGCCCTTCCTCGATCGTTTCGTCGCCCGCGTACGCAGCCTCAAGTACGGCGACCCTGGGCAGCCCGACACCTTCGTCGGCCCGATCATCAACCGCAAACAGTTGGAACACCTCCAACAGCATATCCGCGCCGCGCGCGACTCGGGAATGAAACCCCTGCTCGATGGCGATCCGCAAGGCCTCGTCCTGCCGCCCCACGTCTTCGCCGATGTCCCCAACGATCACCCCCTTGCCAAGGACGAGCTCTTCGGCCCCGTCGCACCCGTCATCCGCGCCCGCGGCGAAGATGATGCGCTCCGCCTCGCCAACGCTACCGAGTACGGACTCTCGAGCGCAGTCATCACCCGTGACGGCGAGCGCGGCGTCCGCTTCGCCAACCGCATCGAAGCCGGTATGGCGCACGTCAACGATCAACCGGTGAACGATCTCCCCAACAACCCTTTCGGCGGCGAAAAGAACTCCGGCATCGGGCGGTTCGGTGGCGACTGGGCCATCGCCGCCTTCACTACCGATCAATGGTTGACCGTGCAGCACCAGCCCCGCCGCTTCCCCTGGGATGCGCGAGAACTCTCTAAATCGCAGGAATAAAGTTGCCATGGAAATCCGCTCGTTCAATTCCACCAATCGCACGTTGCCGGTGATCGGCCAGGGCACCTGGTACAACCAGGATGACGATCATGATTCCGCCATCGACGCCCTGCGCCTCGGTATCGATCTCGGCATGACCCACATCGATACCGCCGAGATGTATCTCGATGGCGACGCCGAAATCTGGGTCGGCGAGGCAATCGCCGGGCGCCGCGACCAGGTCTTCCTCGTCTCCAAGGTCTTGCCGCAAAATGCCTCCCTCAACGGCACCGTCGCGGCCTGCGAAGGCTCGCTCTCCCGCCTCGGTACCGACCACCTGGATTGCTATCTCCTCCACTGGCGCGGCCGCTTCCCGCTAGCCGAAACCGTAGCTGCCTTCGAACGCCTCCAGCAGCAGGGCAAAATCCTCGCCTGGGGCGTCAGCAATTTCGATGTCTCCGACCTGAGGGAAACCGTGGCGGTAGAAGACGGCTCACATCCCGCCGACGACCAGGTCCTCTACCACCTACAGGAACGCGCCATCGAGCACGCTGTGCTTCCCTGGTGCGAAAGACACAACATGGCGGTAGTCGCCTATAGCCCGTTCGGTCACGGAAATTTCCCGAGCCCGGACACCCCCGGCGGTCGCCTCCTCAAGACCATCGGTACCAAACACAACGCCACTCCGCGCCAAGTGGCGCTGCGCTTTCTGCTCCGCCGCCCCTCAGTCTTCGCGATACCGAAATCCACCACTCCGGACCACGTACGGGAAAACGCCGGGGCCGGCGACCTGATCCTCACGGAGGTTGAAATTGCCCGTATCGATAAGGCCTTTCCACTCGGTCCGCCCCCCAAAGAATTGCCGGTTTTATAATACTGATAGCGAGTGAGACATGACGAAAAAAGCGCTCTACGTGACCATGAAATCGAAGCCGGGGAAGGAACAGGAGCTAGCCCGATTCCTCACCGAAGGCCTACAGATCGTCGAGGCGGAACCCGCGACGATCGCCTGGTTCGCCGTCCAAATCGATGCCTCCACGTTCGCCATCTTCGACGCCTTTCCCGACGACGCCGGACGCGATGCGCACCTCAAAGGACAACTGGCATCGGCTCTTATGGCCAAAGCCTCCGAGCTGCTTTCCGGGCCGCCGAAAATCGAAAAGATCGATGTCTTGGCCGCCAAGCTCCCGCAGCCGCAGCGGGCCTCCAAGGTTGCCGGCGCCGAAATGACCATCCCGCTGCAGGTCGGCTCCGAACTGCGCATCCGCAACACCGGCGAAAACGTCATCGACAATCCCGAGATCGAGCTGGCCCTCGTACCGAAGGCCGCCGATGCTGTCGTGGTCTACCACTACGACAG
>JAOAPT010000536.1 GCA_025463045.1 Candidatus Solibacter sp. | reverse complement strand
GCGCGGAATTTCGGTCGGCGAGTTAGCGGCTACAGTGTCTCGTGTGTGACGGCGCGCGGGGGATTGGCGGGCGTGCCGGGGGGCGCGGAAGTGCCCGATGGCGCCCGCGCCTACAGTGTGTCGCGCGTGACGGGTCGGGGCGGATTATCGGGCGTTGGGTGGAGTTCGATGGCGCGGAATTTCGGGCGGCGCGCGAGCGGCTGCAGTGCGTCGTGTGTCACAGCGAGTTAGGGATTGGTGGGCGTCCCGTGGTTGCGCGGAAGTGCTGGGTGGCGCTCGCGCCTGCAGTGTCTCGCGTGTGACGGCGCGTCTACAGTCCGGGGATCAACAGGCGGAAAGACTTCGACTGGCGTTCGCTGATGGCGATTTCCGTGCCCGCCGTGTCCGCCATGGTGAGTAGGAATCCGCTCTTGAAGTACGGCTTGATTTCCTTGATGGCCGTGAGATTCACAAGCACTTCGCGGCGCGCGCGGAAGAACAGGCCGGTGGGAAGTCCGGCCTCGAGTTCACCGAGCTGGTAGTTGACCCAGAAGGTTTCGGCGACGGTGTGGGCCTTCACCAGGCCGTCCTCCACCTGGAACCAGAGGATCTGCTCCGGCGGGACGAGCAGCAGGCGATCGCGTTTTCGGCAGACGATCTGGCGCAGAGTTCTCGGCGTTTCGCGCGCGACTTTCAGGAGGCGCTCGGCGGCGCGCGCCGGTTCGCCGGGAGTGCCGTGCAGTTTGCGCGCGCGGTCGACGGCCTGTGCGAGACGCTCGGGCTCGACGGGCTTCAGCAGGTACGCGAGCGCGTTGGCGTCGAACGCGGCGAGGGCGTGCTGGTCGTAGCCGGTGACGAAGATCACGAGCGGCATGGGTACGGAAGCGGGCAGCGCCTGGAGTACTTCGAAGCCGCCAAGGCCGGGCATTTCGATATCGAGGAAGAGCAGGTCGGGGCGGAGTTTTTCGATCTGCTGGACGGCATGCACGCCGTCGCGCGCTTCGCCGGCGATCGTCACATCCGGATGCGCGGCCAGCATGCGGCGCAGGCGTTCGCGTCCGGATTCCTCGTCGTCGACGATCAGGCTTTTCATAAACGGCTCCGGGGAATGCGGATAGCCGCGCGCGCGCCGCCGCCTTCGCGCGGCTCGAGCGTGACCGAGGCGCGATCCTGATAGAGCGTCGCGAGGCGCTCGGCGACATTCGTCAGTCCCAGGCCGCTGCGGCCGGCGCCGAGGCCGACGCCGTCGTCTTCCACGCGCAGATAGATCTCGGAATTCTCGGCGCGCGCTGAAATCCAAAGGCGGCCAGGACCGGGCCGCGGCGCGAGGCCATGCTTCAACGCGTTCTCCACGAGGGGCTGCAGGATGAGCGATGGAATTTCTTCGCCGGCGATCTCGGGAGCCATCTCGATTTGGACGCGCAGGCGATCTCCGAAGCGCACTTCTTCAATGTAGAGATAGGTGCGGAGGAATTCGATTTCGTCGCGAATCGAAGTGAGCGGACGGCTGGAGTTGGCGAGCACGTGGCGGAAGACGCCGGCGAGGCGCAGCGTCATCGCTTCGGCGCGCGCGGCGTCGCGCACGACAAGGTCGGCGATCGTGTTCAAAGAATTGAAGAGGAAGTGCGGATTGATCTGGGCGCGCAGGGCGCGGAGCTCGGCTTCGGTGACCTGCTGCTGGAGCACGGCCTCGCGGCTCTCGCGTTCGGCGGCGTCGCGTTCGCGGCGTAGCGCGTCCAGGCGATTGCCGGCCTGCGCGGCAGCGGCGCGGAGGTAGTTGAGATCCTGCATGACGAGCGCGGGACGGCCGGCGCCGGGCGCGATGAGCAGGACGTGCGTGACGCGTCCGGCGGGCGCCACGGGGACGAGCACTTCGACGTTGGCGAGCGGCAGAACGCCGCGCAAGGGATCGGGGTAATCGAGCTCGACGATCTCGCCTTCAAGCAGCGCGGTGGGGAAGGAGATCGTGGTCGCGTCGTCGAGCGCGAGCCAGCGCGAGCCGCTCAACTCCAGGAGCTTGCCGGCTGTCGCTTCGAGCGCCTTACCGACGTGCGCGGCATCGTGGAGTTCGCGGAGAGTGACGGCGAACTCGCGCAAGGCCGTGCGGTAATCCGGCTCGCGAAACAGCCAGCGGCTGGCGGCGCTGGTCAGCCGGTCATCCACGTAGGTGAAGGAGAGCAGGAAGAAATTCGCCAGCAGGATGACGATGAAGACGTGCATTGCGGCCGGCGCGGACGCCTGACGGGCGACATGCATGACGGCGGCGGATTGCGCGGTGAAAGAGAGCAGCGTGGCCCAGAATCCGGCGAGCAGGATGCGGATACCGTAACGGATGAAGACGTCGGCATAGCGAAAGCGGGCGAAGAGTAGGAAGGCGAGGACGAGCGCGATCAGGATCAGATGACTGCCGATGAAGGAGAAGCCGATGCCGAAGAAGCCCCCCTTTTGCCGGGCGAGCGCGCCGGCCAATGCGGCGCCCAGTATCGCGGTGACGATGGCGAGCGAGGGGCCGTAGACGCCGCGCAGAGTGGAATCGCGCCGCAGCGACACCGCGGCGCCGAGCACGACGAAGATCGCGGCATTGTAAGCCGTCAGGTGCCAGAGGCTGGAGAATGAAAATGGCGCCAGCCAGAGCAGCGCCGCGATCGCCACGGCCGAGATCCACGACGCGATTTCGAGAACGCGCGCCGCCCTTCGCTGCCTGGCGCTGACCGCGAAGGGACGCCAGATGGCGAGGATCGGGATGGGGAAGGCCGCCGCGCCGGTGTACTGGAGCGCCTGCGAGGCGAGCATCGCGAACGATTGAAGCGGCTGCCCCGCGGCGAGCAGTCCGGTATGGATGAGGCCGCCGGCACTCCAGCAGATTCCGCAGAGCGCGAACACGATGTTGGCGAACGGAGTTCCGGGCAGCTTGGACGCGCGCAGGGTGAGGATGAGCAACAGGGTGGTGATGAGCAGTCCGGTGGTGAATCCGATCAGACTGCCGGCGAAGGATGCGGAGTTGCTGACGGTGACATGCAACGCATTCACAAGGATAGCGGCGTGCTGAGGCGCGCGTCCAGAGCGCGCGCTCCGAGCGCGGATAATCGCGAGGCGAACGCGGAGAATCTGGTGTGGGCGCGGTTAGGGCTTTTCGAATTTCAAGCGGCGATTCCGGGAATCGATGGTCACGGAGAATTGGCGGAGCACTTGGTAGCCGATGTTGGCGGGGCCGGGCGCGGGCCGGGGGCGCAGATCGCTGAAGATGACGCGCGGCAGATCGAGCGCAATTCGCCGAGCGAGATCGCGCCATCCACGGGAGCGGACATGAGGGTGAACTCGCGGGCGACGGTGCGGGCGTGGACCTTGTGGACACGACCGGGGAGTTGGATGAGGACGAGCGGCAGCGCGTCGCGGTCCTCGTATTCGAAGATGCGGCGCTGATCGGGTGCGGGCAATTCACCGGCGCGCAGGGTGATCTTTCGCACGGGGTAGTCGAGCGTCAGGAGATTGCCTGGGAAGGCGGCGGCACTGAGCACGCCGCGCGGTGGATGGTTGCCGCCAAGGCCGCGGAGTCCGGGGAATGTATCGGCGGGGAGATCGTTAATGACGCCGTCGCTGAGGCGCAGTTCCCGGATGCCGAAACCGCTGGGGCCGAGTTCGGCGATCAGATCGGCGGCGACGACGGTGCTGCGAGCGCCGGTGTCGAGGATGAAGGCGAAGGGCCTTTGCCGCACGTCGACGAGCGGGCATCCGTCGATGTCCTGCATGACGAGCGTGATGCCTCCGCGGGCACGTTCATTTTAGTTTGCGCGCGGGCGAACTGCGCGGCGGAGAGCGCGCGGCATGGGTCGTAGCCTCAGACGTCCGAAGGGAGGATCGGTCATGATTCCATGAGCTATGGCTGCGAATCGAGTGTTGCGAGCGCGATGACCATTTGCTGGAGACGCAGATTTCGGCGGTTCTATATCCTGTGCCGCCAATAGCGCCAACACAAGCCACCACGTGTTCGCTAGTCTACAAGGATGCGTTGCGGAGTGCTCCAGGCCAGCCTGATCGTGGTCCACAAGGGACGCCGCGAGATGCTCCTCCTCCGCGGCGAGTCGATTCTTCGCCAATACAGCATCGCGCTCGGCCCCAACCCCACCGGCCACAAAGTCCAGGAAGGCGACGGCCGCACCCCCGAAGGCCGGTACACCATCGACTACCGCAATCCCAAGAGCAAGTACCACCTCTCACTCCACATCTCCTACCCCAACGCCGGCGACATCGCCTGCGCGCGCGAGGCCGGAGTCTCCCCCGGCGGTGACATCATGATCCATGGCCTCAAAGGCGCCACGCCCACTCCAGGCGATTGGACCCAAGGCTGCATCGCGGTCACCAATGAAGAAATGGAGGAGATCTGGTCCCTGGTCCCCGACGGCACCCCCATCGTCATCGAGCCCTAAGCTGAGTCCCTCCGTTATCCCACACCCGCGTGCCTCAGTTGCCTTCTGTTTTCTATCGGCGTTAATCGGCGGCTAATCATTCCTGCCGTTTGGCTGGGGCTATACTCTAGCCCCTTGCGGAATCTCCACGTTGAATTGCGTCAGCGGAGCCGACCCGCTTCCGGCCGCAGGACGTTCATCGCGGCTGGTGTTTGACGCGAAGGGGAAGCGGGAACCGATTGAGGAGGCGTTTCGCGCGGGGACGCACGAGCCATATTTGGTTCTCGGATGTCAAGGTGATGATCGGGACATCGTAAATCGCACTCTATGCGCGTCAGAAGCGGGCGATTTCACCCAAATAAACCAGTAGTTTACAAGGAATCTAATTTGAGACCCACAAATCTTTAAATAAATGGACAATTTGGTCCTATACTATGAATCAAGAACGTGAATCCACATCACTGAGGAGGGGCGAGTTGAGCAACTCATCTACTACCAACGCTCGGCCGAAGGTCACCATCGACGGTAACGAGGCCGCTGCATACATCGCGCACCAATCAAACGAAGTCATCGCAATTTATCCGATCACTCCTTCATCGAACATGGGCGAATGGGCGGACCAGTGGTCCGCCGAGCAGAAGACGAACATCTGGGGCACGGTGCCCCTGGTGGTCGAGATGCAGAGCGAAGGCGGCGCGGCGGGCGCGCTCCACGGCGCGCTGCAGGCCGGGTCGCTCTCCACTACCTTCACGGCATCGCAGGGGCTCCTGCTGATGATCCCGAATATGTACAAGATTGCGGGCGAGCTCACGTCGACAGTGTTCCACATCGCGGCGCGGGCGCTGGCATCGCAGGCGCTATCGATTTTCGGCGACCACAGCGACGTGATGAGCGCGCGGTCGACGGGCTTCGGGATGCTGAGTTCTAACTCGGTGCAGGAAGTAATGGACATGGCGCTGATCGCGCAGGCAGCGACGCTCGAAGCGCGG
>JAOAPT010000531.1 GCA_025463045.1 Candidatus Solibacter sp. | reverse complement strand
GGTGATCGCTGGTGAGGAGGATCGGACATTTCCGGTCGCCGAAACCCGCGCCGTGGCGGATGCCATCCCCGGCAGTCTGTTCAAAGTGCTACCCAGCGTCGGGCATCTTGCGGCCCTGGAGGGTCCACAAGCAGTCAACGCCGCCATCGATGAGTTTCTAGGAAAAGTTGTCCCTTAAACAAGGTTGGCAGCGCCCCGGACGGACATACTTTACGCGTGATTCCAAGAGGAGCAAAGGTTATGGTAAAAGAATCGACTACACACCATCGATGCATGGTGAATGGCATCAAGTTTCACTATGCCCAGGCTGGTGAGGGCCGTCGGTTGTCCTGCTGCATGGGTTTCCCGAGACCTCCTATGCCTGGCGGTATCAGATCGAGGCCTTGAAGACACGTTACCGGCTGATCGTGCCGGACCTGCGCGGGTACGGCGCGACGGATAAAGCGCCCACCGGTTACGACAAGCGCACCATGGCGAACGACATTCGCGCGCTGATGGCGAACCTCGGGATCGAGCGGGCCGCGATTGTCGCCCATGATCGCGGGGTGCGGGTCGGCCTGCGGCTCGTCAAAGATCATCCCGCCGCCGTAGCCCGTTTCGCGGCGCTGGACAACATTCCGACGCGTTTGCTCTTTGGGAGCATGAACGCCCGGGTTGCGCAGGCGAGTTGGTTCTTCTTGTTTCAGGGTGTTCGGGATTTACCCGAAGCGCTCATCCAGGGCCGGGAGGAGCTCTGGCTCCGCTATATCCTCACCAGTTGGACCTACGACCCTGGAGCCCTCAGCGACGCCGATATCGCCGCCTATGTCCACGCCTATGCGCAACCGGGCGGGCTTCGCGGCGCGTTCGAGGACTATCGGGCTTGGCGGGAGGACCTCGCGCAGGATGAAGAGGACAAGGACATCAAAATTCGCTGCCCTACCCTCGCCCTGTGGGGAAGCGAGTTCGAGGCGGCGAAGATGGTCGACATGGCCGAGCTGTGGCGCGGCATCGCCGATGACCTCACCATCGGCGCACAGGCCGCGATGCCGGGACGCCAGGTCGTCACGCTCTCGGGCGACGGAGGCATTGCGATGTTGCTGGGCGACCTGTTGACGTTGCGGCAGCTCAACCTGCCGGTCAAGGTTGTTGTCTTCAACAACGGTTCGCTGGGGTTCGTGGAATTGGAAATGAAGGCAGCCGGATGGCCATCCTACGGCACCGACCTGGTGAATCCCGACTTTGCCGCGCTGGCGGAATCTGCCGACATAAGAGGAATTCGCGTGGAAGCACCGGAAGATCTCCGTTCGGCCTTGCAGACTGCATTTGACCACGACGGCCCATGTCTTGTGGACGTAAAGGTAAACCGGCAGGAGCTTGCAATGCCTCCCACAATCACGGTACAGCAGGCGTTGGGCTTCAGTCTGTACATGATGCGGGCGGTTCTCAGTGGGAGAGGAGACGAAGTGATCGATCTGGCGGCGTCCAACCTGCTACCGCGCTGAACATCGTCCGCCAAGGGAGCGCAACTTCACTGCAACGCCCGCAGGGGAAACATGCCCCACCGTAAAACATGAAATCGGGAAAGATCAATGACCATAGAGAACGCTGGAGAGGCCACCCTCCGCAAGCAGCGCATTTGCAACTCTGCTGGGGAAAACGATCTTCACCTCGTCGGCAGCGGTCCGGGCATGGTTTGCTGGCCCAGCTTTCTGATCACGGGGCAGATGTGGCGGGCACAAGTCGACCATTTTGCAAGCAGCCATAAGATATTTCTGGCCGACTCGCCGGCGACGGCGAAGGCGATCCCTTGAACCGGCATTTCACACGTGAGGAATGTGTCCCGTGTCTAATCCAGGTCCTGGATCGATTGGAGATTGGGGACCGCGTCCTGTTCGGTAACTACTGGGGCGGAATGATGGGCGGCGTATTCGTTGCCCTGTATCCGAGGCGGACACGGGCCGCCGTAATGATGAACTGCACGGCTTCGGTGGCTGGTGAGCGCCAGAAGGAGGAGTTCTCACTGATGGCTTCAGTAATGCGCCAACCGAGAAGCCGAGGCCTGAAGTCGTGGAATTCATCCGCTCAACGGTTGCCGCGGCCCGTGCGGACTCCGTCTGCTCGGCTGTCGATAGCGCCGTTCCGCACCGCACCGAGCATTGTGTCCTCTTGAGCGCCATTCGAAACCCGTTCTGGTGATGACTTGGTGGGGAGGACCGAACATATCCGGTCGCAGAAACCGGCGCGATGGCGGAGGCCGTCCCAGGCAGTCTGTTCGGAGTCTTATCCAACTTGGTTGTCGATGAGGTCAGGGTATACCAAGGGTTCAAGAGCCGGCCAAAGTCCAACGGCGACATGAGGCGTGTGATCGGCCCGTAATTGTGTCCACGGTTCCGTTCGGCGATTTCGGGAAAGAGAAGTTTGTTTCATACCGGTAAGCCCTGCCTCACCCGGTTACCACGTTGACGCTGACGTCGATGTTTCCCCTTGTCGCTTTGGAATACGGACAGGTCTGGTGGGCGGCGTCCACCAGGGCCTGGGCGACTTCGTGCGCCAAACCCGGCAGGTTGACATTGAGGCGAGCCTGGAGGAAATAACCGCCGCCGGTGTTGCACAGGTCCACTTCCGCGTCGATGGCTGTTTCAGCCGGGAGAGTAATCTTCATTTTGCGGGCGGCAAGCCCCATCGCCCCTTCGAAGCAGGCCGACCAGCCGGCGGCGAACAACTGCTCGGGGTTAGTGCCGGTGCCCGAGGTGCCGGGAATCGAGAGTTTAACGTCCAGGCGCCCATCGTCGCTGCGCGAGGCGCCGGCCCGGCCACCCGTGGTGTGGGTTTTGGCGGTATATTGCACTTTGCCTTTTTCTAAAGTCATGATGGATTCCTTTTGTCTAATTGAGCGGCTCAGAAGTAGTGCACCTCATCGCTGGGTGGCCCGAAACCTCACTAAGTCCGAGCGCCTTCGCCTGCTCGGCATCATGATTGGTCGGCTCTGACGCGCGCCGTCAACGATTACAGAAATAGTGATCATATATCCCTGTCCTTTGTTGGGTACATTTACAGGTGACGCTTAAGGCGTTCGTAAATCGGCGACAATTCCACTGACAACCAACAGCACAGCCGCGCCGATACCATGTTGGTAGCGAGGTTGGCACGGTACGGAAATTCCGAGAATTGTTGCCCCCACTTCAAAAGGAATGATCGCGCGGGCCGGCACCGCCGCTAGGAATTCCGAGAATGTTTGCCCACCGACTGTTGGTGAAGTTTGGGGGATACGGATGCTTATTGGGAATGCCACGGGTGCCATCCTGGTCTAAGCGAAGACATCGAGGGAGCCGCGAGCAAGTTCGCCTTCATGGCCCACGGGTTTGTCCCCAACGCGGCCGAAAGAAATTCCGCCAAGCTTTGCCGCTTGCGTTGTGAGAAACGCAGTCAACCATTCACGCCTCGAAATTCCGAGAATCATTGCCCCCCATTGAGCAGTACGTCCAAGCAGAAAAATTGCGCGACGGAAATCCCGAGTTCGTTGCGGAGCCGATGCCAGAACTCCCTTGGTGACGGTGACGATCTCTAACGGAGGATAGCGCGCGAGAGCAACTGGCGAGCTTTATGAAACGAGGTCTCTGAATTATTCGGCTCTGAGCAGGAATGTGAACGGGTGAGCTAAAATCGCTTGTTTGACGGAACGTGAATTCAACAAGATTCTGGACTGGCCGGGTACCGCGTGTACCGGC
>JAOAPT010000523.1 GCA_025463045.1 Candidatus Solibacter sp. | reverse complement strand
TCCCCAACCCGTGGGACATCGGCAGCGCTCGCTACCTGGCCCACCTCGGTTTCCGCGCACTGGCCACCACCAGTTCGGGTTTCGCCTTCTCGCGCGGACTGCCGGATTCGTCCGCCGCCGTTCCCCGCCAGATGGTGCTCGACCACTTCGCCGAGATCGCGGAGGCGACGAATCTTCCCGTGAATGCCGATTTCCAGAATGGGTACGCTGTTGATCCCGAAGGCGTCGCGGAGAGCGTTCGCCTGTGCGTAGCGACCGGAGTCGCCGGCCTTTCGATCGAAGACGCAACCGGCGATCCCGCCGCGCCGCTCTACGACTTGCCCGTCGCCCTCGACCGTCTCACCGCGGCGCGTGCCGCAATCGATCGCTCGGGCACCGGCGTGCTCCTCACTGCTCGCGCCGAGTGCTACCTGACCGGCCATCCCGATCCGCTGAACGAAGCGATCCGCCGCTTGCAGGCGTTCGCCGCGGCCGGCGCCGACGTGCTGTACGCCCCGGGAGTCCGCGAGCCCGACCAAATCGCGGCGATCGTGCGCGCTGTTCATCCTAAACCGGTGAACGTCCTGATGGCCGCCCATACCGGGCTGCGTGTTGCCGACTTGGCAGAACTCGGAGTGCGGCGCGTGAGCGTCGGATCCTCCCTCGCCCGTACCGCGTGGACCGGGTTCATGCGTGCGGCAAAGGCGATCGCGGACGACGGAAGTTTCGCCGAATTCGAAGGGAACGTCCCTTTTGCCGAACTCGATTCATTATTCCGTAATCACTAGCCACCTTGTACAAGTGTATTTTGCCCGGCGCTATGAAAATCGGAAATTCTCCCCTTCGCCCGCGTATCGGCCCGTAAAACACTGCCGCTTTATCTCCCATAGAATACGTAACCTCATATTAATAGGCTTGGCATGGCCCTAAAGAGCTATGCCGTTATCGATTGTCACTTCGCCGAGGTGTAAACCGCTGCGGGAACATGCGAATTGAGGCCATAAATTTCCTGGATTTTCGCGTGTATATCAATTACCATCGGGAGGATTTCTCCATGTGAGTGACGGTGATGGAGTGGGGTTATCCACCGCTTCGCGCCCAGTGGTTAGAAACAACTAGAGAGGTATTTTTCATGACACCAAGACGTGTCCTCGCGCTCATGCTCTGCTGCGCGGGGCTCTACGCCCAGGATTTCCGTGCCACCCTGTCCGGCACGGTGACCGATCCCAGCGGCGCTGCTATTCCTAACGCGACGGTCAAAGCTACCAATCTCGCCGTCAATTCCACCAAAGAAACCAAGACGACTTCCGAGGGCTTGTTTACTATCCCGTACCTCGATCCCGGAGTGTACAACGTGGAAGTCGTTGCTAACGGCTTCCAGTTGATGAAGCACAATGACATCACCCTCGAAGTCGCCATGAAGTTGAATCTGCCGATCCGGATGACCGTCGGACAGATGACCCAGGAAGTGACCGTGACTGGGCAGCAGGAAGTGATCGACACGGCCGACGCGAATCGCGGGCTGGTGTTCGACCCGATTAAGACCCAGGAATATCCGCTCAACGGCCGTCAGACCTACATGCTGATGGCGCTGACGCCGGGCGTGGTCTTCACCCAGGAGCAGTTCGGCGCCAGCGGATTCAGCGGCACGCGCGGCTGGGATGTCAACTCCAGTTACAAGATCAATGGCGCGCGCACCGGTGAGAGCCTCTTCCTTCTGAACGGCGCTCCGATCAGCAACAACGGTGGAAGCTGGCAGCTTGCTCCCAACGTGGAAGCCGTCCAGGAATTCAAGGTCATGACCAACACCTACGATTCGTCCTACGGGCGATTCGGCGGCGGCGTGGTCAACACGACGTTGAAGAGCGGCAGCAATTCGTGGAATGGCGACGTCTTCGACTACTGGCGCAACAGCGTCATGGACGCCAACTTCTTCCAGAACAACTACGGCGGACAGAAGAAGGGTTTCCACAATCAGCACCAGTTCGGCGGCGTGGTCGGCGGTCCGATCCGCAAGAACAAGGATTTCATCTTCGGTAGCTTTGAAGGCTGGCAGGAAGTGGTTCCGTTCCCGACCCTTTCCAGCACCCCGCCCGCGGCTCTGCGCGACGGCCAGCACTTTACCGACTACGGCTACAAGATCTTCGACCCGTTGACGACGCACGTCTGCAACGCGGCCACCGAGCCCTGCCAGGGTCAGACCTACATCTCCAATCCGTTCCCGAACAATGTGATTCCGGCGAACCGCATCAGCCCGGTCGGCGCGAAGATTCTTTCGTACTACCCCGACGTGAATGCGCCCGGCATCAATAATAACTTCGTGGCGTCCGGCAATCTGGGCCGTTATTACTATGAGCAGCCGATGTTCCGTTGGGACCATGTCTTCGGGCAGAACGACAAGTTCTACTCGCTGTTCACCTTCCAACAGGGCCATGAATACCGCTCCTCGACCGGCTTCCCGAAGCCCGCGGCTACCGGCAACACCAACAACGAACGCAACGACAAAAACATCATCGCCGACTGGACGCACGTGATCTCCTCGACGACCGTGTTGGACGTGCGCGCATCGTTCGGCCGCTTTGTTCAGACCACTCCCGGCTTCAGCGATTTCAGCATCAACGCGAAGACCCTCGGGATGACCGGCTTCGTCCCGGCGCCGACCTCTCCCGGCGACGTTGCGCCCTCGATCACGCTCGGCAACTACAACGGCCCGATTCTCTCCGGCGCCACCGCGTATTCGTGGAATTCGTACAACCAGTACAACTTCACGCCCAGCATCACCAAGACGATGGGCAGCCACACGATCCGCGCCGGTTTCGAGTTGAACTACGTCACCAACGGCAACACCAGCACGGGTTCGTCGAACGGCATTTTCACTTTCAACTCGTCCTGGACCCAACAGCTACCGGCTCGTCAGCAGACTCCGACGGACGGCAGCAGCGTTGCCACCCTGTTGCTCGGATATCCGAACAGCGGTTCCATCTCCTACAACGACACGCAGTATCGTAGCCGTCCTTACTACGGCTTCTACGTGCAGGATGATTGGAAGGTCTCTTCCCGCCTGACGCTGAACATCGGACTGCGCTATGACGTGCAGCTTCCGTGGCTGGAACGCTACGACCGTGAAAACCGCGGTTGGGATCCCAACTATAAACAGCCCAACAGCGATGCCATCCTGGCAAAGTGGGCGCAGCTAAAGGCCGCCTACGATGCGACCAATCCCAAGTATCCGTATCCGGCGGTGCCGGCGGCGTTGACCGGGGGGTACGTCTTCCCCGGAGTCAACGGCGTCCCGCGGCGGCTCTATGACACCGACTGGACAAACATCCAACCGCGCGTCGGCTTCGCTTACCGGATTGGCCAGAAGACCGTGGTTCGCGGCGGTGCCGGTATCTATTACCAATCCTCCACGCAGAGCGGTACGACCACCGGGTTCACGCAGGGAACTCCCTACACCGCTTCACTTGATGGCGGTGTCACTCCGGCGTCCGGAGCCAGCTTGAACGGTGCGTACTCGTTGGTGAATCCGTTCCCGAACGGCTTCGCGGCTCCCACCGGCAACAAGCTGGGCGCACAAACCAACGTGGGCAACGGCGTCAGCTACGATTCGCCGGGATTCTCGATTCC
>JAOAPT010000517.1 GCA_025463045.1 Candidatus Solibacter sp. | reverse complement strand
GGGCCTTACCGCTCGATTCGTTGACACCTTTGATGTTGCTCCACCAGAAATAGATCGTCACCAGAACGCTGAAGAATACGGAGAACGTATTCGGATCCATGTGGAAGCTCTGGTGGGCGGTCTCGCTGACCTCGTTCAGCAGGCGGCCCAGGTATTGCCCGGCCGCCACCACGCTGATCGGCCCGGTCAGAATGTAGTCCACCACCAGCGAGGAGACGGAGAGCTTCGCGACCGTCGGACCGATGCTGTCGCGTACCACGATGTAGACGCCGCCGCGGACGAACATGCCGCAACTTTCCATATAGACGGAGCGCACCGCGAAGCTGAAGAGCATCACGGCCAGCACCAGCCACGGCGCCGGTTTGCCGATCGCCTGCTCGGTGATTCCGCCGATGTAGAACATCGTGGACGCCATGTCGTTGAGCACGATCGCGGCGGCGCGCCAGAAAGAGATGAACGTCAGGGCGATGGTGGTCGCGACGACCACTTTGGCCCGGGTGGCGTTCTGTACCGCAGTCATTGGGTTCATATACTCAAAGCTCGATTCGACATTGCGGCGGCGAGGATTACGTCGTGCCCTTCGCGTTTCAAAATGCGCGCGAGGGGCGGGGTGCGGTTGGACCACCAATGCGTCCGCCGCCCGATGACCACCAGCGAAGCCGCGCGCAGTTCGTTGCAAACGGTCTGTTCGCGATCGCGGCAGAGGTAAAGCTGAACGCTCACGTCGCCGCCATGTTCGCCGGCCAGTTGTGAAAGCGCGCCGGTCGTGAACTCGGCGGGAACGTCCGGATTTTCCAGCGGGAGCGGATAGGGCACCACGTACGCAACCAGAAGTACGATCCGCGCTCTCAAGCCGCGGACCAATTGGGCGGCCGTTTTCAGCGCTGCCGTGGTCGCTTGCCGATCGGTGTATACAACGTAAAGCTGAAGCTTCGGATCTGTTTCCGGTGCGGGGGCCGCAATGTAGACCGGCTCCGCAGCCTTGACCTTCGTCACAAATTAAGCGTATCGAGTGTGAAATAAGGGACGTATCAAGATTGGGCGGGCGGGTATAAAGAAAGTATTAAAAACGCGGATGAGTTGGGCAAGGTCAAAGGCAGGCCGAGCGAGCCCGGCTGCACCGATTACCAATCGGTGCGTAGGATTCCATCCCGCCCCACAAAACCTGCGGGGCGTAGACTCGCGGCGGGGAGCGCACGTGCAGCGAGTCGGCTCTAGAGTGGTGTGCGGTCGAAGTTGTTTGGAGCAGGCAGTCTTGCCTACACCAGTCTTGCCTACACGAGTCTTGCCTCCACTAGCTTGGCCTGGCTCGATTTCTCGGCGCTTCGCGCATTCTGATACGATGCTCTTTCTATGACCAGACGGGCATTTTTACCGGCCGCTGCGGCCAGCGTCGCCGCGGGCAATGCCGCCGCCGCCGATGCGCCGAAGGGCGCGATTCTCGAGCTGCGGCGCTATCAACTTCGCAATAGCGCCGACAACCAGCGAGCGCGCACGAGCGATATTCTGAAGGCGCAGGTCGCGGCATGCCAGAGGGCCGGGGTAGGGCCGGTGGGCGTATTTTCCAATACCATCGGGCCCGACGGACCATTTCTGCTGACGCTCGTCAGCTATCCTTCGCTCGCGGGAATGGAACAGGCGCAGGCCAAGCTCGCCGCCGACGCCGAATACCAGAAGGCGCTCGACGCGTACCACGCTCAGCCGGGCCTGGGCTACGAGCGCGTGGAAAGCAGCCTGCTGCGCGCGTTCGACGGGTATCCGGCAGTGGTGCCGCCGCCGAGCGACGGCAAACGCGCGGCTCGCCTCTTCGAACTCCGCATGTACGAATCGAACAGCCCGGGCACGCTGCGCAAGAAGGTCAAGATGTTCAACGATGGCGAGATCGGCGCCTTCCAGCGGGCCGGCGGGCAGCCGGTCTTCTTCGGCGAAACGATCGTCGGCGCGCGCCAGCCGAATCTCACCTACATGCTGTCGTACGAGGATCTTGCGGGCCGCGAAAAAGTCTGGAAGGCCTTCGGGGCGGACCCGGAATGGCAGCGCCTGCGGACCACGCCCGGGCTCTCGGACGCCGAGATCGTCTCCAATATCAGCAACTGTCTGGTCAGCCCGCTCGCCTTCTCGCAGATTCGATAATATATCGAAAGCCCACGTTACCGCGTTCGTGACTGGTAGAATACAAGCTGTCTTTCAAACGTGACTGGGAACCGTATGGCCTCTGAGACGGAGCGATCCACCACTGCAAAAGTGGTAGTCGCCACCACCGTAGCTCTCTCTTTTATTTCGTTTTGGCGTGCTGCCGCTATCGTACTGAGTGATCTCGCATCGTCGGCATTCTATGCGGGCGGCATCGCGGAACGCGCAATCGGCAAAAGCGCTCCGTGGTTCATCCTCGGCGTGATGTTTTTCAGCTTCGCCGTGCGCTCCGTCTACATGGAATCGTGCGGCATGTTCGTGCGCGGCGGCGTTTATGTCGTGGTGCGCGACGCCATGGGGCATTTCATGGCCCGGCTCTCCGTGTCGGCGCTGATTTTCGATTACATCCTCACCGGTCCGATCAGCGTGGTCAGCGCAGGCCAGTATTTGGGCCACCTCGTCAACGAGACGTCCGACCTGAATCATCTCGGAACGCAGATCAACACGAACTATTTTTCCGCGGGTTTCGGTGTCTTCGTCACGATTTATTTCTGGTGGAGCAACACCAAGGGCATTCACGAATCGAGCGGCAAGGCGCTGCGGATCATGCAGATCACCACCGTGATGGTGGTCGGCTTCCTGATCTGGTGTCCGCTCACGCTGCTGTTGGCGCCGAAGGTCACGCTGCCGCCCGCGCCGGTGCCCGCAAATCTGCATTTCTCGCCCGATGCGCTCGGCTGGTTCCAGGGCACCGTCTGGCCGCAGATCGGCGCGATCGCGATGATCGTGGCGTTCGGCCATTCGCTGCTCTCGATGAGCGGCTTTGAAACGCTCGCCCAGGTCTACCGCGAAATTGCGTATCCGAAACTGAAGAATCTCCGCTACACCGGCAACCTGGTCTGCATCTACTCAGTATTCTGTACCGGCGTGATCACGCTGTTTGCGGGCATGATCATCCCCGACGACAAGCGCGCCCAGTATGTGGACAATCTTTTGGGCGGTCTCGCGATGCATCTGGCGGGGCCGGAGTTTTTGCGTCTCGGATTCCACGTCTTCGTCGTGATTGTCGGTACACTGATTCTTTCCGGCGCGGTCAACACGTCGATGATCGGCGCTAACGGCGTTCTCAACCGCCTCGCCGAGGACGGCGTGCTGCTCGATTGGTTCCGTAAGCCGCACACGCGTTTCGGCACGAGCTACCGCCTCATCAACCTGATCACGGTCATGCAGCTCGCCACCATCCTGCTGAGCCGCGGCGACGTTTTCCTGCTCGG
>JAOAPT010000480.1 GCA_025463045.1 Candidatus Solibacter sp. | reverse complement strand
GGCGCAGATCTTCGTGGCACGCACCGGAGCGTCGGGCAGCGCGGAGTGGCCGGCACGCGTGGAACGCGGCGCGATCCTCATCCTCGAGGGCGAATCTTCACTCGCCGACAGCTTCGGCTTCCGCCGGAGCACGCAGGAGGCGGTCAAAGTCCGCGGTCTGATCGACGTTCACCGCCCCAATCTGGCGATCATCTGGGAAAAGGGCCTCGAACTGCCCGTTTACCAGCTCCCCGAGGGCGCCCGGGTCTTCGCGCGTGAGCGCTGGACGGGCGCCCCGCTTACTGCAGGTTTCAAACGCGGCGCCGGCGCCGTCCTTTGGGTCGCCGTCCCGCCCGGCGAGCGCGGGCACGAGCGTTTTCCGTACCTCCTGAACGCGCTGCTCGATCTTGGCCTGGAACCGCCGTTCCGCACCAATCGTCTGTGGGCCTTCTTCGATTCCGCCTACCGCTCGCGCATCGATGTGGACTACTTCGCCAAACGCTGGCGGAAGGCCGGAATCGCAGCACTTCACGTTGCCGCGTGGCACAACTACGAACCCGATCCCGAGCGCGACGCGTATCTCACAAAACTGATCGATGCCTGCCACCGCGAGGGCATTCTCGTCTACGCCTGGTTCGAACTTCCGCACGTTAGCGAGAAATTCTGGGCCGACCATCCCGAGTGGCGCGAGAAGACCGCGGTCGGACAGGATGCCCAGCTCGATTGGCGCAAACTGATGAATCTGGCCAATCGCGACTGCTTCCTGGCCGTCAGCGCCAGTGTGCGCGGCCTGGTCGACCGGTTCGATTGGGACGGCGTAAATCTCGCCGAGCTCTACTTCGAGTCGCTCGAAGGCATCGGCAATCCGAGCCGCTTCACGCCGATGAATTCGGATGTGCGAGTCTCATTCCAGAAACTCGCCGGATTCGACCCCGCGGAGCTATTCACCCAAACCCCCACCAGCCGCAAAGACGCCGCATCGCGCACGGCATTTCTCAACTTCCGCGCCGATCTCGCCCGCCGCATGCAGGAGGAATGGCTCGGCGAGATCGAACTGGCGCGCCGCACGAAGCCGCATCTCGACCTGGTGCTTACCCACGTTGACGATCGCTTCGATACCGGCATGCGCGATGCCATCGGAGCCGACGCGGCACGCGTGCTGCCGCTGCTCGATACGCACAGTTTCACGTTCCTGATCGAGGACCCCGCGACCGTCTGGAATCTCGGCCCCGATCGGTACACCGCGATCGCCGAGCGCTACCGGCCGTTGACTGCCCATCAGGAAAAGCTCGCTATCGATCTGAATATCGTTGAGCGTTATCAGGACGTCTACCCGACCAAACAGCAGACCGGGATCGAGCTCTTTCAGTTGGTACACGCCGCGTCAGCAAGCTTCCCGCGCGTCGCGCTCTACTTTGAGAACTCGCTGCTGCCGCCCGATCTGCAGTTGCTCTCCTCCGCCGCGGCGTCGATCCGGCGCTTCGACCGTACCGGCGCCAAAACGGTGGTCGATTCGGTTGGCGGCGTCGGCATTCCCTGGAAGGGCGGCGCCAAGGTGGACGGCCAGCTTTGGCCGGCGCAGGACGACGAAATTCTGTGGCTGCCCGCTGGTCCGCACGCGGTTGAACCGGTGCCGGCGGGGATCGGTCAGGTGACCGGCCCGAGACTCGTCGCGCTTAATGGCGAGCTCAAGGCGATCAGCCCCAACGGCGCTCACGGCCTCGAATTTACCTACCAATCCAGCGCTCGCGCGATCGCTATCATTAGTCGGAAGGTCATTGCAATGCAAATCGATGGAGTCGATAAAGAGCTATCCGTCACGTCACCGGTAACCCTACTTTTGCCGCGCGGTCAACATGTCGTGACATTGACGTGCGATTGAGCTAGGATTACGGGTGATAAATGACGGATGTCGCGTTGCAGCCGACGCCGGAGATTCCGGATAAGCTGTACTTCAAGATCGGCGAAGTGAGCGAGCTCCTTGGAGTCGAGGCCTACGTCTTGCGCTACTGGGAGGGCGAGTTCCCGGTGCTGTCGCCGAAGAAGTCGGGCACGGGCCATCGTCTGTATCGCCGTAAGGATGTCGAGCTTCTGCTCCGCATTAAGCACCTGCTTTACGAAAAGCGCTTCACGATCGAGGGCGCGCGCCAGACTCTGCAGAGCGAGGCGAAGGCCCCCAAACCGGCCCGCGTTCCCAAGCGCGTTCAGGCGGAACTCTTCTCCGAAGATCCGCTACCTGAAATACGCCGGGAACTACAGGACATCCTGCAGATCTTGAAATAATTATTGCCCCTCGCCCATAATGACTTCGTAGATCCGCGTGAGTTCGTCCGGCGAGTAGTATTCGATCTCGATCTTGCCCCGTCCGCGGGCACCTTCCTTGACGCTGACTTTCGTGCCGAGACGCGACTGTAACTCAAGTATTGCCGCTTTCAGGTTCGGGTCCATCTTGAGGTCGTCGACGTTCTTCGGAGTGGGGCCCTCCACGATCTTGGCGCAGGTGCGTTCCATCTGGCGGACCGACCAGTCTCCGGCGATCGCTTTTTTGGCAACTTCGCGCCGGATCTCGCCATTTGGCAGTTTGAGCAGGCACCGCGCGTGCCCGGCGCTGAGTTTGCCTGCCGAGATCAGCTCCTGCAGATCTTCCGGTAGTTGGAGCAGGCGCATGTAGTTGATGATCGTGGAGCGATCTTTCCCTGTGCGCTCGCCGATCTGGTCGGAGTTGAGGTGGAGGTCGCTGTGCATTCGTGCAAACGCGACGGCGGTCTCGATGGCGTTAAGATCTTCCCGCTGAATGTTTTCGATCAGGGTGACTTCGAGCAGGTGCGCTTCAGGGATATCCCGGACTACAACAGGGACGGTGGCGACTTTCGCCAGTTTGGCGGCCCGCCAGCGGCGTTCGCCGGCAACTAACTGATATCGTTCACCCTTACGGGTGACGACCAGCGGCTGAATGATGCCGTTGGCCACACTGGACTGGGCAAGTTCAGCGAGGCGCTCCTGTTCAAAGACGCGGCGGGGCTGGAGCGGGTTCGGGTCAATCAGTTCGGGATCGATGAACAGCGTGAGTTCCTGATTGTCGGGAGCATTGGCAGGGACAACGGGGACGACAGGAACGGCTGGTGTGGCAGCGGGAGGCGGGGCTTGGGCAGCGGAGTTTCGGGTGGGGAGGAGGGCGCCGATGCCTTTTCCGAGCGCTCTACGCGGGTTGTTTTCTTGTTTTTGCATGATCGAGAATCTCTTTCGCGAGTTTGATGTAGCTTTCGGCGCCGCGGGAGCGCGGGTCGTAGGTGAGGATGGGTTTGCCGAAGCTGGGTGCCTCGGCGAGACGGACGCTGCGGGGAATGACAGTTTTGAATACCTGGTCTTTGAAGAAGTCCCGGAGGTCGTTGGCGACTTGGCGGGTAAGGTTGGTCCGGTCATCGAACATCGTGAGCAGAATGCCTTCGATTTCGAGCGGGTGATGAAACGACTCTTTGATTCGTTCGATGGTGTCCATCAGTTCGGAGATCCCTTCCAGGGCAAAGAATTCGCATTGGATGGGGACGAGGACGGAGTCGGCGGCGAGAAGCGCATTGAGGGTGAGGAGGTCAAGGGCGGGAGGGCAGTCGATGATGATGAATTGATAGTCATCCCGGATGGTGGCGATGCGTTCCCGTAGGAGGAACTCGCGATCGGGGACGTCAACCATTTCGAGGTTGGAGCCGACCAGGTTCTTGTCGGCAGTGATGATGTGGAGCCCTTCGAAGTCAGTGGGGCGAATGGCGTCTTTCAGCGGAGTGTCGCCTAAAAGAACGTGATAAAGGCTGGGCTTCTCGGGATCTTTGGTAATGCCCAGACCGCTCGTGCAATTGCCCTGAGGGTCTGAATCGATGACGAGGACCCGGATGTCGTTGGCGGCGAGGGACGCGGCCAAATTGATGGCGGTAGTGGTTTTCCCTACTCCGCCTTTTTGATTAGCTACTGCGAATACTCGGCTCAAGGGGTGATGGTAGCATGCTGTTTCACGTGAAACAAAGCAGTTGATCTTCGTGACGGATTGGGGCTTGATCAGAGCTGAGAATCGACTTGTTTCACGTGAAACAGCTCAATTAATCGCCGGTCGAAGGCTTAAGAAGCAATCGAGGACCGCAATCGCGGCCGGAGTGACACCAGGAACCCGACCTGCCTGCCCCAATGTCTCCGGCCGGACGCG
>JAOAPT010000415.1 GCA_025463045.1 Candidatus Solibacter sp. | reverse complement strand
TACACGACCAGCCATCCGCGCGATTTCGTACGCGGGATCGTCGAGGCGATGGACGCGAACGAGGCAATCTGCGATCACATTCACCTGCCCGTGCAATCGGGATCGAGCAGAGTGCTGGCGGCGATGGACCGGCTGTACACGCGCGACGAATATTTGCGGCGGATCGAGTGGATCAAGAACGCGAAGCGGCGCTACTCGCTGACGACGGACATCATCATCGGCTTCCCCGGCGAGACGGACAAGGATTTCGAGCAGACGCTCGACCTGCTGGACGAAGTGCAGTACGACTCGCTGTTCAGCTTCAAGTACTCACCGCGGCCGAATACGTCGGCGCTGGCGATGGAAGATCGCATTCCAGAGGAAGAGAAGCAGCGGCGCCTGCTGATCCTCCAGGAGAAGCAGCGCGCGATCCAGATCCGGCGGAATGCGGAGATGATCGGCGGCATCCAGGAGGTGCTGGTGGAAGCGCGGAATCACGCGCTCGGCCAGTGGATCGGGCGCACCACCTGCAATCGCACGCTGAACTTTTCGCATCCCGACGGCGAAGCCGCCGACCTGGTGGGCAAATACCTCCCTGTGCGTGTGACACGTTCCGGCCCCAACTCGCTAGTGGGTGAGTCTGCAACTGTGGTGTAATCGAAGTGGGGAGGGCCGTCGAAAATGGAAGTCGAAATGAAGATTCGCGGGCTCATGATGGATCCCGTAACCAACATGCCCATCGTCATCCTTAAGGATGTCAATGGGAATACCGTGCTCCCCATCTGGGTAGGCGTGTACGAGGCGAATGCGATCGCGCTCGAAATCGAAAAGGTTTCGACTCCGCGGCCGATGACCCACGATCTGATCAAGACGCTGCTCTTGGGCCTGAATACGGGCCTGCGCAAAGTCGTGGTCAGCGAACTCAAGGACGATACTTTCTACGCGGTGATCTGGTTGGATCGCGATGGCGAGCTGATCAGCGTGGATTCTCGGCCCAGCGACGCGCTCGCGCTGGCGCTGCGCCTGGATTGCCCGATCTACGTGGAAGAGACCGTGCTGAAATCGTCGAAACTGGCATCCACCGTTTCCGATAAGGTCAACAACGAAGAACTGCGGCGCTGGCTCGAAGGCCTGAACGACGAGGACCTGGGCCGCTATAAGATGTGAGCCTGCTCGATGAGCTCAACATCCGCCGGATGGCGGAGGGCGCGTCGGTCTCGATCTACGTGCGCGACAATTGCATCGCGGCGGTCGGCGAGACGCAAGGCAGCACGGGGTTGATGACGGAGCAGGGTCTTGCCTACCTGGTGTGGCGCGACGGCCAGGCATTTCTAGCGAACAAGAGTGGCGAGATTCCGGCGACGGCGGAACAGGTGGAGACGATCCAGAAGTTTTCCAGGGACCTGGCCACCGCATTAAACAAATGACGATCGACGAACAACTGACATACCTGCGTAAGGGCATGGCGGAGATCATCCGCGAAGAGGACCTCCGCGAGCGCCTGATCCAGGCGGAAAAGACCGGGCGCAAACTGCGCGTCAAAGCCGGCTTCGACCCCACCGCGCCCGATCTGCACCTCGGGCACACCGTGCTGCTGCGCAAGATGAAGCACTTTCAGGATCTGGGGCACACGGTAATCTTCCTGATCGGCGACATGACGGGAATGATCGGCGACCCGACGGGGCGCAACGTGACGCGGCCGCCGATGACGACGGAAGCGATCGAACGCAACGCGGAGACGTACAAGCAGCAGGTTTTCAAGATCCTCGATCCGTCGAAGACCGAGGTGCGGTTCAACAGCCACTGGCTGGCGCCGTTGAAGTGGGAAGAAGTGATCCGTCTGACCAGCAAATACACCGTAGCGCGCCTGCTGGAGCGCGACGATTTCGCCAAACGATATGCGGCGAATGCGCCGATTTCGCTACACGAGCTAATGTATCCGCTGGCGCAGGGGTACGATTCGGTGGCGCTGGAATCCGATGTCGAGATGGGCGGCACGGACCAGAAATTCAATCTCCTGGTGGGGCGCGAGCTGCAGCGCGATTACGGGCAGCAGCCCCAGATCGTCGCGATGGTGCCGATTCTGGAAGGGCTCGACGGCGTCAACAAGATGTCGAAATCGCTGGGCAATTACATCGGGATCACGGAAGCACCCGAAGTGATGTTCCGCAAAGTAATGCGGGTCTCCGACGATTTGATGTGGAGATATTACGAGCTGCTGACGGACAAGAGCCTGGCCGAGATCGCCGCGATGAAGACGTCGATGCACCCGATGGAGGCGAAGACGGCGCTCGGCAAGCACATTGTCGCGGAGTTCCATTCGGCGGAGGACGCAGAGCGAGCGGCGGAAGTATTCAACGCGGTAGTCCGGCGCAAGGAAGTGCCGGGCGATATCGAAACGGTCGCGCTGCCCGAGGGCGTGACGGCCGCGGCGGGACTGCGCGTCGATAAACTACTGGCACGGGTGGGGCTGACGGAATCGGTGACGGACGCAGTGCGCAAGATCAAGGCGGGCGCGGTGGAGATCAATGGGGAAAAGGTGCGCGACGTCGCGCTGGCTAACCCTCCGGCGGAATTGGTAATCCAGGTTGGGAAGAACTGGAGACGCGTGGAATTGAAGTGAGACCCCTGGACAATACGGTGAGAAAACTCTATTTTTGGAAATTGAAGCAGCACGAGATCCGCTTGGGCGAACGCACCGTGCTGATGGGCGTGCTCAACGTCACGCCGGATTCGTTTTCCGATGGCGGCAAATATTCGGATCCGGACCGGGCGTTCGCGCGAGCCATCGAGTTGGAAGAGCAGGGCGCGGACATCATCGATATAGGGGCGGAATCGACCAAGCCCGGTTCGGCGCGCGTGTCGGCGGCGGAAGAAATGCGGCGGCTGATCCCGGTGCTCAAGCGGTTGAAGGACCGGCTCGGGATTCCGATTTCGGTGGACACGTATAAGGCGGAGATCGCCGAGCGGGCGCTCGATCTGGGAGCGGAGATCATCAACGATCCTTCGGGCCTGACGTTCGAGCCGCAACTCGCGCGGACGGCGGCGAATTTCAACGCGGGCCTGATTCTGAATCATATGCGCGGGACGCCGGAAACGTGGGCGAAGCTGGGGCCGATGCCGGACCCGATTCAGACGATCGGGCGCGACCTGGACGCGATGATCAGCAGGGCGCGGCACGCGGGAATGGACAAGGCGCACATGGTGGTCGATCCGGGGCTGGGCTTTGGGAAGCGCAAGGAACAGAATTCGGCGATCATCGCGCGGCTGGGCGAATTGAATCCGTTGGACCTGCCGATTATGGTCGGGCCGTCGAGGAAGAGCTTCCTGGCGCATCCCGATCTCGAAGAGACGAAGTTTGCGACGGCCGCCGCGGTGACGGCCGCAATCCTCAACGGCGCGCACATTGTGCGCGTGCACGACGTACGTGAAATGCGGGCAGTCGCGGAGATCGCGGATGAGATCGTACGCAGTCGGCCCGAGTAACCGTTCGATACTGTAACCAGCACAACATTCTCGCGTCTATGGAGTCGCCATGAAGCGAATTTCGGTTCTGCTGCCGCTGACATTGTTGATAACATCAGCGGCCTCTTCCCAAACCCACGGCCACCTGGCCGACTATGCATTGGTCCTTGAAGACCCGCCGGTAGCTCAAAAGATACAGTCCAGAGTAGCTCTAAAGAGCGCAGAAGCGCAGGCGCACCTGACTAAGGTACGCGGCGCGCAGCGCTCTGTGATCGCGGAGCTCGGAAGACGCAACGTACGAGTAAGTTCGGCGTCGCAGCTCTTAGTCAACGCGGTGTTCGTACGGGTGGCGCCGGAAGACGCGGCGTCGCTACGCTCGATTCCGGGCGTTAAGTGGATGCAATACCTGGCGCCGGCGAAGCCGATGTTGAGCACCGCGCTCGACCTGGTGGGCGTGCCGGCGGCGTGGACCGCAATCGGCGGCAGCGGCAATGCAGGCGCGGGAGTGCGGATCGGGATCATCGATACCGGCATTGACCAGACTCACGCGGG
>JAOAPT010000443.1 GCA_025463045.1 Candidatus Solibacter sp. | reverse complement strand
GGCCCCCGTTCGGGGCCACAACAAGCGATGAAATTGCATGATCGTTTTTTTTGGATCCGTCATCTTCAACGGAGTTCTTCATGGCCCCCGTTCTGGGGCAAAACAAGTGAAGAAAATGCGTGATCGTTTTTTTTGGAGCGTCATCTTCAACGGAGTTCTCCATGGCCCCGTTCGGGGCCACAGCAAGGGATGAAAATGCGTGATCGCTTCTTGGCGCGTCATTTTCAGGGGAGCGCCCACGTTTCGACTGGTCTTCGGGCCCTCGCTCTTGCTTTGTCTTGTGTTTTATCGGTGTTTTAGCCGCCCATGCCCCTGACCGACACCATCGTCGCCATCTCCACCCCGCCCGGACGTTCCGGCATCGGCATCGTCCGCCTCTCCGGCCCGGACTCCCGCGCCATCGCCTCTCAATTCCTCACCCCCATCCCTTTCCATCCGTGGCAAGCCCACCTCGCCCACCTCCTCGACGCCGGCCATCACCCTATCGACCAAGTCATCGTCACCTTCTTCGAACACCCGCGCTCCTACACTGCCGAGGATCTCGTCGAGATCGCCTGCCACGGCTCGCCCGTCGTCCTCCGCCACGCCGTCGAACGCGCCCTTCACGCCGGAGCCCGTCTCGCCGAGCCAGGCGAGTTCACCCTCCGCGCCTTCCTCAACGGCCGCCTGGACCTCCCCCGCGCCGAAGCCGTCCGCGACCTGATCGACGCCACCACTCTCTACCAGGCCCGCATCGCCGCTCAGCAAATCGACGGCTCCGTCTCCCGCCGTCTCGCCCCCCTCAAGGAACAACTCCTCGAACTCATCGCCCTCCTCGAAGCCGGCATCGATTTCGCCGAAGACGATGTCTCCGTCGCCCCGCCCGCCGAACTCCTCCGCCGCCTCGCGCCAATCATCGCCGGCGCCGCGACCCTCGCCGCCAGCTTCCAATACGGTGGACTCGTCCGCCAGGGACTCACGCTCGCCATCGTCGGCCGTCCCAACGTCGGCAAGAGCAGCCTGTTCAACCGCCTCCTCGAGCAGGACCGCGCTATCGTCACCGAAATCCCCGGCACGACGCGCGACGTCGTCAGCGAGACCGCGTCCATCGGCGGCATCCCCGTCAAACTCTACGACACCGCCGGAATCCGCGACACCGACGAGCGCGTCGAATCCCTCGGCATCGAGCGCAGCTACCAGGCCATCGTCGATTCCGACCTCGCCCTCGTCGTCATCGACGCCACTCGCCGCATCGCCGCCGAAGACGACGCCCTGATCGCCCGCGCCGGAGCCCGAGCCCTCATCGTCGCCAACAAATCCGATCTCCCGCCGCCCGCACCGCCCCCCGCCAACGCCATCCCAGTCAGCGCCCTCACCGGCGACGGCATCCCCGAACTCCGCTCCGCCATCCTCGCCGCCGTTGCACCCGCCGGAGCCTTCGAGCAGGAGACCGGCTTCATCACCAGCCTCCGCCACGAACAACTCCTGCGCGAATCCGTGACGTGGCTCGAAAAAGCGCGCGCCGCCGTCGAGTCATCCATCCCTCACGAGATGCTCCTCCTCGATCTCTACGCCGCGCTCCGCCCCATCGACGCCATCACCGGCGCGACCACCGCCGACGACATCCTCAATCGCATCTTCTCCACCTTCTGCATCGGCAAATAAGAAACTCGGAACGACAGACTCAGTTCGCCGATGGCTTTTGTATGTGATCGATCACCAGCACGTCAACCGGAGCTTTTCCCTCTTCCAGCCTCAAGCCTTCGCATCCCTCGCCCCCACGCGAGACGTTCTTACTCGATTCTTAACTCGGAATCCTCGGCGCATCACCTGTAGCATGCGCCAGCCATGCCACCGGATGGCACTTGATGCGGCCATCCCGCTCTTGGATATCCGCCCAGTTCACGTCCGCGTGCAGATGCCGAAATACGCCCGGGGTCCCCTGATAAGACCCTTCCGCCAACACCACTTCATCGCCGTCGCAAAATACAGGCCGGTCACTCATCATCTTCGTATCGCTCCTTACAACGTTTCATCAGCACGCGACACGCCAACGCCGGACTGAAGTCGCGTGGATGTCGGAGTGCCTGTAGAACAACACGGTCAGGAGCACATACAGAATGAGAGTCGTAAGAGTGAAAAGCGCCGCGGCCGCGTTCTTGATAATTGGAACCTGGATGCCCATCTACGCGCAGGGCGAGAAACAAAGCGACAGAAGGGAAGAGCGGCAAGCCCAGCCCGACAAACCCCAGCAGCCTCAGCAGCAACAACGTCCCCAACAGGAGCGTCCGCAACAGCAGCCCCGACAAGACCGCCCACCGCAGCGTCCACCGCAGGAACCTCAGCAACAACGTCCGCAACAGCAGCCCCAACAAGACCGCCAACCGCAGCGTCCACCCCAGCAGCCTCAGCAACAACGTCCGCAACAGGAGCGTCCGCCGCAACAGCCCCAACAGGACCGCCAACCGCAGCGTCCACCCCAGCAGCCTCAGCAACAGCAACGTCCGCAACAGGAGCAGCCCCAACCGGAGCGCCAACATCAGCGTCCGCAGCAGCAACCCCAGCAGCAACCCCAGCAGCAGCAGTTCCCGCAACAACAACCCCGTCAACAACAACAGCAACAGCCGCGAGCGCAACAATCACCCCAACAGCAGCAACAGCAGCGCCCTTCGCAACCGCAGCGCACCCAACAACAGGCGCGCTCCTGGCAGCAGAATCGTGGGTGGGCACAGCAAGGGGCATGGCAAGGGCAGAACACCTGGCAGCAGAATCGCGCCACCCAGTGGTCCTCCCAACATCGCACCTGGGCGCAACGTGGAGGCTATGGCGGCTACTACGTCCCACAATCGGTGTTCAGCATCTCCTTCGGCACTCAACACGGCTTCCGCCTGCGCACACGCCCCGTCATCTATATGGGCTATCCGCGTTTCGAGTACGGAGGTTATTCCTTCCTGATGCTCGATCCCTGGCCGGAATACTGGTCCGAAAACTGGTATGACGCCGATGACCTCTACATCGACTACGACGACGGCTACTATCTCCACGACCGCCGCTATCCAGCAGTCCGCCTCGCCATTACCGTGAGCCTGTAGGTTTACTTTGCGCGGCGTCGCACCCAAAGGCCGACGCCGCAGAAGTCTGCGATGGATCGCGAAAACTGATCGCGTAAAACTGATCGCGTAAAACTGATCGCGCAAACTTCCGTCCCGCCCGTCCCGCAATGTCCATCCCGCTCCGCCACCACTCGCCCTTATCCGCGTACCCTGACTGAGGTCGGGAGTTTCGAACCCCGAATTCGCAATTAATAAAATCGCAATACCGCCGATTTCGTATTTCCCGATCTGAATCGCTACTAATGTGACTTTGGTTCGCGGAATTCCTCATTTTTTTCAAAAAACGGCCATCCGCGTGCTTTAACTTACGGTACGCTAAGTGTGCGAGTCCAAAATATCACGAAGGCAGTCGCAATCGCGGATATCGCAGGGCCAACGTGCTTCGCTGGAGGCCAGCATGGACGAGAAGCAAGACCCCGGCAGTATTACTCTGCCCGATTCCGAAATTCAGGAAACCGGCCGCGAACCACTCGATGAAGAACGCGCACCGTCGACCACCATACCGGTAGTCGCCATCGGAGCGTCCGCCGGCGGGCTCGAGGTCGTTCGCCGCCTCCTCGCTGAGTTGCATCCCGCCACCGGCTTCGCCTTCGTCTTCGTTCAGCACCTGGACCCCAGTCACCACAGCCTGCTCTCCGAGATCCTTAGCCGGGCGACCACCATTCCCGTCCACGAAGCCGCCGACGGCATGCCGCTCGTTCCCAATCACGTCTTCGTCATTCCCGAAAAGGTCGATCTCACCGTCTCCAGCGGCCTCCTCAAGCTCACCCCGCGCACTCAAACCCCGGGCCCGTACATGCCCATCGACCGCTTCCTCCGCTCTGTCGCCGAGCAGTGCGGCAACCGTGCCATCGGCATCATTCTTTCCGGCACCGGCACCGATGGCTCGGCCGGCATGGAAGCCATCAAGGCCGCCGGCGGCGTCACCTTCGCGCAGGACGCCGCCAGTGCCCGCTTCCCCGCCATGCCCCAGGCCGCCATCGCCACCGGCTGCGTGGATTTCGTGCTCCCTCCCGAACGCATCGCCGCTGAACTGGCAAGAATCGCGCACCACCCTTACCTCGAAAGCGGCGCGCCCGCTCCGCCTGAATTCACGCCCGACGACGAACTGAGCTTCAGCGAGATCCTCAAGACCCTCTGCGCCTCCACCAATATCGATTTCTCACTCTACCGCGAGAAAATGATCAAGCGCCGCATCCTTCGGCGACTTGCCCTGGGCAATATCGATACGCTGGCCGAATACAGCAAGCGCCTGGTAAGCGAGCCCGCCGAATTGGCCGCTCTCCACCAGGATCTGCTCATCAGCGTCACCAGTTTCTTTCGCGATCGGGAATCCTTCGCCGTCTTGAAGACCCTCGTCTTCCCCGCCCTTCTCCGCGGCCGCCAGTCAAACGACGCGCTCCGCCTCTGGGTGGCTGGCTGCGCAACCGGGGAGGAGGCATACTCGATTGCCATTTCGCTGCTCGAATACCTGACCGATACAGGCATCTCCCTTCCCATCCAGATCTTCGCCTCCGATCTCAGCCTCGCGGCAATTGAAAAGGCCCGCGCCGGTCACTACCTGGAGAATATCGAGGCCGACGTTTCTCCCGAACGCCTCAACCGCTACTTCACCCGCATCGAAAGCGGCTATCAGGTAAATAAGAACCTCCGCGAAATGTGCGTCTTCACCAAGCACAACCTGATTGACGACCCGCCTTTCTCCAAGCTCGACCTCATCAGTTGCCGCAACGTGCTCATTTACCTCGGCAACGTGCGCAATGACATCATTTCGCTTTTCCACTACGCCCTCAAACCGACCGGCTACCTACTGCTGGGCGCATCCGAAGGGCCGGCCGCCGACGATCTGTTTTCCACCGTGAATGCCGAACATCGCCTTTTCGTCCGAAAGGACTCGACCCGAAAATCCCAGCTCTTCCAAACTCCCTCCCGCAGTGCCCGGCGTAGCGCAGCCGCTCCCTTCGGCGCGGATCTGTGGGACGGCGGGAACGTTCGCAAGGAGGTCGATCGCATCCTCCTTTCCAAATACAGCCCCTCCGGCGTGGTCGTGGATGCGGATCTCGAAGTCCTCGAAATCCGCGGCAAAGCCAATGCCTATCTCACCCTGCCCGCGGGCAAAGTCAGCTTCAACCTCATCAAACTCATCCCGGACACTGGTCTCTTCCTCGCGGTCGAAAAGTTGATCGCCCAAGTACGCCAGACCGGCGAGATCGCCCACCTGGATGGCGTCCGTTACGACCATGATGGAATCAGCCGCACTTTGAACCTGCAGGCGATGCCTCTCGATTCCACGAAAAAGCACTCCACCCTGGTCCTTTTCGAACCCGCGGCCGCCGATGACGCACCTCCGTCCGGCGGACCCGCGCAGCCCGCTGAAATCGATCCAAAGACTCGCCAGATTACGCTCCTGAAACAGCAGCTTGCCGAGGCCAAAGAACGCTTTTGCGCTTCCGTGGAGGCCCACCAGACCTCCCGCGAAGAAATTCAGAACACCACCGAAGAAGCCCTCTCCGCGAACGAGGAGTTGCAGAGCCTCAATGAAGAACTGGAGACCGCCAAGGAAGAACTGCAATCCACCAACGAAGAACTGATTACCGTGAACGAGGAATTGCATGCCAAGAACGCGGCACTCGCTCAAGCCCGCGACTTCGCCATGTCGATCGTCGAAACGGTCGGTCAGCC
>JAOAPT010000436.1 GCA_025463045.1 Candidatus Solibacter sp. | reverse complement strand
CGCTGATGGCGCAGGAATACGGAGGGCAAAAGCGGGAAGCCAAAGGACTGTTGAGGCTGTACGTGGGGATCGTCGACCAACTGCATCACGGGCCTCAAAGACAAAGCAGCGGGGCTCTGAGTAATCTTTCATCCATAACGTTGATCACTGATTTCCGGCCCTTCAGGCTGGAACCCGCTCGTGCCAACATCGTCACGGGTCCTGTTTCCTTATTGCGCCAGGCGTGACGAGCGCCATTCTGTACGGCGACATCACCGCGCTCGAGGTGAACAATGTTGCCGTGATCGAGTTCAAGCCAAATCTCGCCGTCGAAGACGACGGCGTACTACCCCGGCGTCTCCGCTAGAATGGTTTCGACCATGAATTGGAACGACGCAGCCGAAGACTTCCTGAACCAGGTGCTGGCCCAAACGCCGAGGCCGGTGCGGGACGATACCGAAAGCCAGATCCGCGGCACCGCCGAAGCGATGGCCGCCGAAGAAGACAAGCAGCGGGTCGGAGTGGAGACCGTGATTGCCGCCTGGGTGCGGCTGACACCGGAATCGCTCAAGCCCGATTTGCCGCGCCAGATGGAACGCTTCGGGCTAGACCCCGACGAGTACCGTCACATACTCGAGTAATAGCCGCCGCGCTCGAGCACCTCAACATCGATTCCGAAAAGGCCGGAGAGCGCCGCCGAAGTGAGCGCTTCGGGCTTCGGTGCGTCTCGATAGATGCGCCCTTCTTTGATCATCACCACGCGCTCGATCTCCGGAATGATATCCGGCAGATGGTGCGTCACCATGACTATGCCGATGCCGCCGCGCGCCAGTCTTCGCAGCGCCTCGCGGAGTTCGTGAGTCGCATGCAGGTCGAGGCTGGTCGACGGTTCGTCGAGCACCAGCGCCTGCGGATCGTGAACCAGCGCGCGTGCGATCAGGATGCGGCGCGCTTCGCCACTCGACATCTCGTTGGTGTTGCGATCGGCGAGATGCGAGATTTCGAGCAGCGCCATGACCTCGCGCGTCTTCTCTTCCATGCGCGGCGTGACTTGGTGATTCGGCCAGATGCCGACGCTGCCGAAAAAGCCGGAGAGGACGATTTCGTGGCCCGAATAATCGCGGGTACACATCTGCATCCAGTCATTCGACACTACGCCGAGAATGTGGCGGAGATCGAACAGCCGCCAGCGTTCACGGCCCAGAATCCGCAGCGCCCACGGCTCGGATTTGAGCACCGGATAGAGGTCGCGCGAGATCAGTTTGATCAACGTCGACTTGCCGGAGCCGTTCGGGCCCAGAATGGCGATGTGTTCGCCCTGCGCGATGGAGAGTGTGACGGAGTCGAGCGCCACGCGGTCATCGCGTCGGACGCTGACGTTTTCGAGTTCCAGTAAAGGAGTCAACTCACCATTCTAAGGGCGGTGACGGAAGCTGTCCTACACGGCGCCGCAGGACTGGCGCTGGACCAGTTCGCAATCGAGGAGGACGTCTTTTACTGGGGCATCGGGGGACTGGAGTCGCTCGAGCATGACGCGCATGGCTTCCTCGCCGATCTGGTGGCACGGCTGGCGGAGACTGGTGAGCGGGACGGGGAGGAAACTGGCGTACTTCACGTCGTTGATGCCGACCATGCGAACGTCCTGGGGAATGCGGCAGCCGAGGCGGAGGAGATTCTGCATTAAGCGGGCGGCGGTCAGATCGTTGGCGCAGACGAGACCGTCGGGACGGAGGGACTCCCAGCGCTCGTGGACGGCGTCGAGATCGGCGCCGTCGGTGGCGAAATCGGCGGTTTCGAGGCCGGCCTGACGCATGGCTTCGCGATAACCGGCCTTGCGGGAGTCGACAGTTGCAGCGGAGCCGGGGCGGAAGGCGAAGGCGACGCGTCGCGCTCCCTCGTCGAGGAGGTGGCGGGTCATGCGATAGCCGGCCCGGTGATTGTCGATGCCGACCAGATCGTAGGCGCTTCGTTCGGGGTACGGGAGATAGTCGCGGTCGACGAGGACGATCGGAATGCGTGCGGCGGCGAGGGACTCGACCATGCGGCGGTTGACGTCCTGTTGGTTCGAAGTCAACTCGACAGGCGCGAAGAAGACGCCGTCGACTTTACGTTCAAGGAAGTAGCGGCACAACTCCTCGGCCTGATGCTCCTTGTCGCTCCAGGAATCGGGGGCATTGCCCCACAGCAGGCGATGATGCAGCGTCTCGCCGGCGCGGACGATTCCCTGGCTAATGGGCTGGAAGACCTCGCCATCGCTGACGTCGGGCATGAGGAGTCCGAAGACGAGGGTGCGCAGGGTTGCGGCGCCGCCGCCGCCGCGGACATAGGTACCGGAACCGGCGCGGCGCTGGACGAGGCCCTGCTGTTCGAGATCGCGGAGGGCGCGGATGACGGTGAGGCGGGAGACGTCGAACTGGCGGCCCAATTCGCCATCGGAGGGGAGACGGACTCCGGCGGCGTAGCGTCCGTCATCGATATCCTTGCGGATCGACTCGCGGATGGATTGATAGCGCAGTTCCTTTCTTTCGGCGGGGGGTCTTTCGGCAGCGGGTCGTTCGGAAACGGGCGGCTCCTGTTTGGGCACGCAATGATTGTACAGCGACTTTCCAAAGAATAAAACTATACAGGTATAGTTTGTTCCTTCAAATTTATCTATTGATCTGTATATACAGAAGTGGTATACCTATTCTCGGTTAGTTTCGAAATCGTCATACAAGGGAGAACGCGACCGTGTCTGTCCGCCAATTTATCTCGTTTCTCGGCCTCGCCTGTCTGTTAGGCGGCGGCCTGATCGCGCAGGAATTCCGCGCCACCATGAGCGGCCAAATCACCGATCCTTCGGGCACCGGCGTTCCGGGCGCGAAGGTGAGCGTGAAGAACCTCGCCACAAACGAGGAACAGTCGCAGAACACGAACGATGCCGGCGAATACAGCATTCCGTTCTTGCTGCCCGGCAACTACTCGATCCGCGTCGAGGCGAAGGGCTTCCGCGCGGCGGTCCGCGAACTGATCGAGCTGCACACGAACGATAAGCTCGCGGTGAATTTCCGCCTGGAGCTCGGGCAGGTGCAGGACACGATGACTGTGGTGGGCGACGCTCCGCTGCTGGAAACTGCGACGGCGAGCCGCGGCGGGCTGATCGAGAACCAGCGCGTGACGGAGCTGCCGCTGAACGGGCGGAATCCGTTCGCGCTGACGAATCTTTCGACGGGCGTGGTATTCGCGGGGAATCCGCAGTTCACCCGGCCGTTCGATAACGGCGACAACGTGAACTTTTCCGTGAACGGCGGATTGCGGCAGACGAATTCGTGGCTGTTGGACGGCGTGCCGGACGATTCGATTACGGACACCGACGCTCAGCGCACGCGCGGGAATCAGAACATCGCTTACATCCCGACGGTGGACGCGACGCAGGAATTCAAGATCGTCACCAACTTTTACGATGCGCAGTATGGGCGCACGGGCGGCGGCGTGATCAACGTGACGACGAAGAGCGGACAGAATCTCTTCCACGGGACCGGCTACGAGTTTCTGCGGCGGTACCAGCTGGATGCGAACAGCATTCAGAACAATGCGAACAATCGTCCGCGGTATGGCGTGGACCCGATCACGAAGGCAAATCTGGGCGGGCACAAGCTCGACCAGTACGGGACGCAGCTCACCGGACCGGTGTGGATCCCGAGAGTTTATAACGGGAAGGACAGAACATTTTTCTCTTTCGGTTTTGAGAATTACGTGGAGAGCACGCCTTCTCCGATCCTGACGTCCGTGCCTTCGCTGGCCGAGCGCGGCGGCGATTTCTCGGCGCTGCCGGTGGCGATCTACGATCCGATGAGCACGCGCGTGAATCCCGATTTTAACCCGGCGCTGCCGAGCAGCGCGAATAATCCGCAGTACATTCGCACGCAGTTCCCTGGAAACATCATTCCCAGCAACCTCTTCAATACCGTCGGGAAGAACATTATCAATGCGTACCCGGCGCCGAACGTGGGCGCGCCGACGGCGGTATCGAACAACTTCATCGCCAGCCCGAATTTGAGCGAGGATCATTTCCGCAATTACATTGCGCGCGTGGATCACAGCATCGGACAGAAGGAGCGGCTGTTCTTCCGGTACGCGCACAACCGTCGCAACCAGATCGACAACGGCGCGAACGGGTATACGGGACTTGGGAAGGACGCGCAGGATCCGCTGGTGCGGTTGAACGATAATGCGGTGGTCGATTCGACCACGGTGCTGACGCCCGCGGCGGTGCTCGACATCCGGCTGGGCTATACGCGCTTCATTCAGGCGGCGTACCGGACAACGGTCAGCGGCTTCGACGCGACGTCGATCGGCTTCCCGGCGAGTTTCTCGAATGCGCGGTTGAACGCGCTGCCTCCGCGCATCGAAATGGATGCGACGTATCCGGCGTGGGGCACACGCCAGCCGAGCCAGAACACGACAAACGTGCTGAGCTTCGAGCCGAGCGTCTCCTGGTTGAAGGGGCGCAATAGTTTCCATTTCGGCGCGGATGTGCGCAACTTCCAACCGAACGCATTCGGCGGATCGTTCCTTTATAGCTCGGGCGATTTCGGCTTCACCAAGAATTTCACGCAGCGGCTGCCGGAGTTTGGCGATTCGACATCGGGCACGGCGATGGCGAGCCTGCTGCTCGGTTATCCGAACAGCGGAATCCTGCAACTGAGTCCTTACCTGGCGTATCACTGGATTTATTGGGGGCTGTATGTGCAGGACGATATCCGCGTCTCGAAGAAGCTGACGGTGAACCTGGGTCTGCGGTGGGACGTGGAAGGGTCGCCGACGGAGCGGTACAACCAAATGAATCGCGGATTCGCGGTCGGGCAGGCGAGTCCGCTGGCAGCGAACGTGAAGAACGCGAATCCGACGGATTGCCCGGCATGCGCGAACCTGACGGGCGGGCTGCTGTTCGCGGGCGTCAACAACCAGCCGCGCGAGGCATTTAACACGAAGTACAACCACTGGCAGCCGCGGATCGGCGCGGCGTATCAGGTCGCGCCGCGGACGGTGTTCCGCGCGGGCTTCGGCGTGTTCTATTTGCCGGAATCGGCGTACGGCGGATCGCTCGGCTATGCAGCGGACACGAACTTGGCGGCGACGGTGGGTGGCGGCGCCAACGCGTTCACGCCCGCGACGACCCTCAGCAATCCGTTCCCGAACGGCATCGTGAAGCCCACCGGATCTTCGCTCGGTTTGAGCACGGCGCTGGGGAGCAACGTGATCTTCACGAATCCCGACCGCAAGATTCCGCACGTGCTGCAGTACTCGGCGGGAATTCAGCAGCAGTTGCCGTGGAGCGTGGCAGTGGATGCGTCTTACGTGGGCAGCCGCTCGTACAACATCAACACGAACGACAACCAGTCGGGCCCCGCGCGGAACTTGAACGTACTTTCGACGACGCAGCTACAGCAGGCGCAGACCAACCCGAGCTTCCTGACGCAATCGGTGACGAATCCGTTCGCGGGATTGATTCCGAACAACCCGACGCTGAACGCTCCGACGATCGCGCGGTCGCAGCTGCTGCTGCCCTATCCGCAATTCGGGCAGGTGCTGTTCGCGCAGGAATCGGTCGGCAAGCTTTGGTACGACTCGCTGCAGGTGAACGCGACGAAGCGGTACAGCGCGAGCCTGGTGGCGGCGGTCGCGTATACGTTCTCGAAGAATCTGGATGCGACGGCGTTCGTGAACTCGCAGGATCTGCGGCCTACGAAGATGCTCTCCGCTTCGGACCGGACGCATCGCGTGGTGCTGAGCGGCGTGGCGCAATTGCCGTTCGGACGGGGACGTCACTTCATGAAGAATGCGTCGCGGCCGGTAGAGCTGATTCTGGGCGGATGGGAATACAACTTCATCGGGACGATTCAATCCGGCGTGCCGCTCGGGTATCCGGGGAATGTGAATCTGATTGGCGATCCGACAATCCCGGGCGCGAATTTCAATCAGTACTTCAATACGTGCGTGCTGCAGTTGAACGGGACGGCGGTGCAGCCGAATGCGACGCGGACGGCGTTCACGGCGTGCTCGAATCCGGCATGGGCGATTCGCGGACCAAATACGCTGCAGACGATTCCGCTGCGGAGTAATGTGCTGCGCGCACCGTGGCGTCCGCAGTGGGATATGTCGCTGAATAAGCGCTTCAACTTCACGGAACGGGTGAACTTCCAATTCCGCGCCGAGGCGTTCAATATTCTAAATACGCCGATTCTGGGGAATCCGAATACGAATCCGACGGATATCAACTTCGGGTTTGTGGCGGCGAACCAGGGCAACTTCCCGCGGCAGATTCAGTTGGGCTTTAAGCTGAATTTCTAGGCCCAATCCGAGCTGCGACGGTGAGGGAGCGGCGGTCCTCTTCGTGACCACCGCTCCCTCACGGTCGCGGCTCTGTCTGAGGCTCGCA
>JAOAPT010000416.1 GCA_025463045.1 Candidatus Solibacter sp. | reverse complement strand
CCGGTACCGCGCTGGCCGATGAAGATGATGTCGCGGCGGACGCGGAGCTCGCGGTTTTTGACGACGAGGCCGATCAGGTCGGTAGCGGTCTGTCCGGGTCCGTCGGCGAGAATGATGAGAGGGTCGGGTGCACGCGGCGAGGCGAGGGGCGGGAGGATGACGACGTTGAGGGGAATCCGGCGCCCGGCCTGCGTTTCGCGATTTTCCCAGGCGGTGTAGGTGGCGCAGCGGGCTTCGTCGGGGATGCCGTCGAGCGAACAGGGATGGGGTTTGGATTCAACAGCGGCGGTGTGGGATCGGTTACAGGAGAGGCCAAAGGTAAGTAGAAGCAGGGCGTACCTGCGCACGTCTGGGTATATATCGGGCTCCATACCTGCTACCCTTGGTGCTGTGTCAGCCATTAACGGAGATAAAGCGCGGTTCCACCGCATCAAGAAAAGCAGGACGGTTCGGCGAGAGCGGAGCCGTGTGATGCGGAAGAAATTGTCCACAAACGGGCCTGGGGCTCCGAAAGGCGCGTCGCTTTAGCTGCATTATGACCAAAATCATTCGTTCTCCATTTAATAAGGAAGTTGGCGGAATTGTCGAGGGTTGTACGATTCTCGAAAAGACGGTGATCATTCCGCCGAATCCGGCCGAACAGAGGCGCGGGATATACGATTATCTGGTGGAAGTTCCGCCGGCCGCGATGAAGGCGCCGGGGAAGGCCAAGTCCAGCAAAGCCATGGTGGTGAGCAAGGCTACCGAACCGGGCAGCTTCACGCGGGCGACGCCCGACGAGATGGGCGCGGTGATCCGTCGCGTAGGGCGGCGGTAGGCACTGAATTCGAAGCCAATTTCGCGTACGCCGCTTGTTTCTTTACGAGCCGTGGCGAAAATCGTACTGCTCCGGGTACAGAACTGTTTTGGGCCCGCATAAAGCACCAAAAACGTCTTCATTCGATTCGCTCAAGGTATAGTGCAGATTGCCGGAAGGTCGGGAGACGCTTCCGAGTTCGCCTTTGAGGAAACGAGTGTCGAGAAAATTTACAAATAGGGCTTGGTCCGGTTGGGCCCTCTTCGGTGTTGCACTTCTGATGGTGGCGCTAGGCGCGGCACCCGCGCATGCGATTTCGCTGATCACGAATGGAAGCTTCGACGCACCGGGAACGGTGGTCGGCGGGTTCTCGGGCACCTGCACGACCGGCCCGCCCAACTGTCCGGCGCTGCCGGGGTGGAACGTCCAGATTCTCTCCGGTAACGGACAGATCGATTGCATAGTGCCGGGCAGCGCGGGGGCTTCCCCCACATTGGTGTGCACGCCGGGGGATCCGCCGAGTACATCGGTCGGCGGCGGCAAATTCAAGTTCACGTTGTGGGCGACTCCGGGACCGAGTCCGAATGGCGGGAACTTCTTCCTGGTGGACGGCGGCTCGCAGTTTTCAGGTGCGCTATCCCAGACGGTGACGGGGCTGACTGTGGGATCGATTTACCGGCTGTCTTTTTGGCAGGCAGCGACGCAGGAAAATTGCCTCTTCGACGACGGAGTGAACTGCGATCCTCCGGGGAATGTGAACCTGACGCAGAAGTGGCAGGTGACGTTCGGATCGACGGTGCTCACGTCGACGACGATGTCGACGCCCATCCACACGTCCTTCGCGTGGAATCAGCAGATCATGTACTTCACGGCGCAATCGACCTCCCAGGTGTTGAAATTCTTTGCGCAGGGTACGCCGGATTCGGCGCCGCCGATCGCGCTGCTGGACGATGTGGTGCTGGTCGAAGCTCCGGAGGCGGCGACCAGCGGATTGCTCGCGCTAGGATTGTTAGCGGTGGCGGCGCAAAGGTGGAAGCGGCGATCGCGCCAGTAGGAGCGGATGGACATCCAGGCGAGATTGCTGCAGCACATGGGTCCGGCGATGGTGGACCTGGTGCGGTTGTGCGCCTGGCTCGTGGTCTTGATGCTGATCTTCGTGCCGCTGGAGCGGATCTGGCCGGTGCGGCGGCAAAAGCTGCTGCGGAAATCCTTCGGCACGGACCTGGCGTATTACTTTCTTAGTGGCATTCTGCCCAAGCTGATCCTGGTGGTGCCGCTGAGTTTCGTGGCGGCGGTAGTGCACCGCGTATCGGTGGACGGGTTGTATCCCGTGATGGCCGAACTGCCGTTCGGTGTGCGTCTGGCGGCGGCGATGATCGTCGGAGAGACGGGGTTCTACTGGGGACACCGGTGGTCGCACCGGATTCCCTGGTTGTGGCGCTTCCACGCCGTTCACCATAGCGCGGAAGAGCTCGATTGGCTGGTGGGCTCGCGGGCGCATCCGGTCGATATGGTCTTCACGCGCTTATGCGGCATGGCACCGATGTACGTGCTCGGGCTGGCACAGCCGATGGGGAATTCGGTGGACCTGGTCCCGGTGCTCGTGACGCTGCTGGGCACGATCTGGGGCTTCTTCGTCCACTCCAACGTGCTCTGGCGATTGGGTTGGCTGGAGCGCGTGATCGCCTCGCCGGCCTTCCATCACTGGCATCACACGAACGACGGTCCGGAGTATCTCGACAAGAATTTCGCGCCCATGCTGCCGTGGGTCGATCAGGTATTCGGGACGCTGTATCTTCCGAAGGGGAAATGGCCGGCGAAGTACGGCACGGACACGGTGGTCGCGAAGGGCATGGGCGGGCAGTTGATCGGGCCGTTCAGTTAGTCGATTTGGAAGTCGACGACCAGCCAGCGATCGCCGCGCTTTTCGATTTCGAAGTGCACGGCGGGGTCGTGTCCGACATCGACGCTCTTCTTTGAAGGCGTCGATCTGCTTGATGCTCAACCTCCGTATCTTCGAGGCGGCTTTGCGCACCTTCGAGGTGAATAAACTCATCGAGGAAACTGGTGTTCTCCGGCTTCCACTCGTGTGCGTAGTAGGCGACGGCTTCGCCGCTGCCGCAACTCAAGAATGTGGACGTAGCAAGAAAACGGATTCGCTTCGAAGGGCCCGGATGAAGAGGGGCGATTCCGAAGGATTCGCATCCGAAGGACGGCTTGAACTTTCCGTTATTGAGGGCGCTGACCGATTTCCACGGCGCGCCAGGTAGGTGGGCGAAGAACGTGAACACCGCTTTGTTGCGAACGTTCTTCTTTTCGCGCGAGGAGATCCGTGCATCCCGGACGCCAATCGATCAAGTTTTCCCCCGCCGCATGAGCCCGTCCTCGAGTTGGCAGCGAATCCATCGCGCAGCCTGAACGTAGTCGGGCGTCCGCCAGCGCAGGGGAAAGTTCGACCACTTCGAATTGGAAGCGCTTCTCCTCGGGTCAGGAAGCGTTGATTTCGGCGCTCTGGTGTGTCAACGCGCGTGCCTTCGATCAACTGCGACGCGGGCAGCGCCTTCGAGCACCCGGTGGCCGCGCGACGCAACATATGAACGCCGAAAAGAAAAATCTTTTCTTATCCGCGTTCATCGGCGTTTATCGGCGGCTAAATTTCTTAGCTGTGCTGGCGATGCGTGCGCCGCCGGCGCACGGCGAAATCCGAGCCGGCACCCCAGCTAGGCGGCGTTCGATTTCAGCTCCTCGCGAATAATGCGTCGAAGCGTATCCTCGAATCTCGGTGCCTTCCCCTCGAGGTATTCTCGTAACGCAGCATTGATAAGGGTTTGGTAGCCCCTAGTCCCCCCGGACTGTTCCGCCATTTCGAGGAAGCGGTCCACAATTTCCTGATCCAGGCGTATGGTAATCCGGGTTTTGCCTTCCGGTTCGGGTTCTGTCGGAAGAACCCTGCCGCGTTTGCCCTTTGTGAAGTCGTAACGATCTTTCATAGTTCTGCCTCGTATTGCGTGCGCTCATGCGGTTCAGTTGGGCGTGCGGAGATGATTCGAATGTCATCACCGCGCCATGTGTAGACCACCACGAGCAGACGGCCGATAGCGCCTACACCCACGGTGGATTCATCGTCCGGGATCGTAACTGCGTGAGGGTCGGCGAAAACCGGAATTGCTTCGGGCATGCGAACGCCATGCCGCCTAAAGTTGATCCAGCTTTGCTCGCTTCGTCCCACTGAAATCCCACAGCTTTAGCGTACGCACATTATGTGCATACGTCAACCTACCGCCCTCCGCTGCGCGAACTTCGCCGCATCAGCGATAGACCATGCAGCCGCGACCTTCGAGATCGGCCAACCATGGCGGGTCTTCCAGTGTCGTCACCCACCGCAGATCCAGTTTTTCCAGCCGGGGCAATGCGGCCAGCGATCCCGGTAGCCCTCGTAGAGGATTGCCGCGGAGGTCGAGTTGCCGCAGTTCCCGCAACGCGCCCGTCGATTCAGGCAGCGAGGTGAGTTTGTTGTTTCTCAGGTGCAGCTCCCGCAAGCGGGATAAGCGGCCGACCGACTCGGGAAGCGAGGTGAGTTGATTGTCGGACGCTCGCAACTCGATCAGACCGGCCATGCCGCAAACGCATTCAGGCACGCTCTCGAATGCGTTCTCGCTGATGTTTAGATATCGAAGTCTGGTCATCCGCTCCAACGACCGTGGCAGCGATTTCAGACGATTGTCATGCAGGTAAAGGAAATCGCTGAGAGCGTCGAGGTCGCCCAGCGCCTCGGGCAAAGCAGTCAACGCGTTGTGGCCAAGGTCGAGCATCCGGAGAGCCCGCATACGGCCGATCCGTTCGGAAACTTCGGTCAGGCCGTTGTCGGCGAGGACCAGAGTTTCGAGGTGGGTCTGCTCCCAGACCCACTCCGGGACATGCATCAGCCGGTGCTTCCATAAGTTCAGGTCTTTCTCGGATGCACCCTGCATGGAACTGGTAAAGTAACTCGATCAGACCTTCAACTCCCAACCTTTTTGCACCACGGGGCGGACATATTTATTCGCCTCGGGACTATTCGTGAAGCGCATATTCTTCGCGTCCCAATCGAGTTTGCCGGGGACGCGGAAGGCGATCAGGATCAGCGTGAGCCACTCCGCATAAGGCGCGGAGATGGCGAAATCGGAGCAGCTCGCTTCCCCGCCTTTGCAGGCGCGGACCCAATCCAGCATGTGGCCGGGGGAGCGGGTGAGAAGCTGTGGAGGCAGCACGTACTCGGCCCAGCGGGCGGCGGGCAGAAGGTGCACGCCCTCGCCGCGGCTCGAGGTGGCCATGATTCCCTTGGTGCCGATGAAAACGCTGCCGTTGCCGGTGAGGATGCCGGGCTGCGCGGGTCCGGCGGGTTCGCCGAAGACGCGCACGCCCGGGCCGCCTGCACCTTGCCTGGGTGCGCCTGCGGGACGCGCCGGCGGAGCTGCGCCCGTGGCTGCGCGACCGCCGCCCGCTCCACGTCCACCGCCGCCACCGCCGCGGCCGGCGTTGCCCCGGCCCTTATCGACCAGGTTATTGACGGGCGGGAGAATCGTCTCGCTCTCCATCCCAGGGATGTGATAAAGGTCGGGGTCGGTCGCGTGCGGGCCATCATGATAGAAGACTTTGACGGGGCCCATGCCGCCGCGGGCAGGGAAGTCGAGGCGGACGGTGCCGCGATCGGGGTAGGTGATCTTGCTCGAACCGACGAGGCTCACGCACTCGACGCTGGTCGGCGCGCCGAGTTGCAGCGCGGTGTGCACGGGACCGGCGGTGTGGGTGGCCCAGTTGCCGATCTGGCCGGTGCCGAAATCGAGGAAGCCGCGCCAGTTATACGGCGTGTAGTACGCGCTGTAGGGACGCATGGACGCCGCGCCGAGCCAGGTCTGCCAATCGAGCGTGGGCGGGACGGACTCTTCGGGCGGGGGCTGTTGCAGTCCGGTGGGATGCGTGCCGGGCGTGGTGGAGATGTGCGCCTCGGTGACCTCGCCGATGGCGCCGGACCACACGATCTCGGCGGCGACGCGGTTGGCCTCGTGCGAGAATCCCTGGTTGCCCATCTGGGTGGCGACCTTGTATTTTGCCGCAGCTTCCATCAGGATGCGCGCTTCATAAGGAGTGCGGGTCAGCGGCTTTTCGCAGTAGACGTGCTTGCCGTGCTGCATGCAGTAGAGGGCGACCTGCGCGTGCATGAAATCGGGGATGCCGATGGTGACGGCGTCGATGTTCTTCCCCTCTTTCTCGAGCATGACGCGGAAATCCTTGTACTTGGGCTGCTTGTCGAACTTCTTGAAATTGGCAGCGGCGCGCGCTTCATCGACATCGCACAGGGCGACGATATTTTCGGTGCGAGCGGCGTCGTTGAGGTCGACACCGCCCTGCCCGCCGCAGCCGATGGAAGCGACGTTCAACTTATCGTAGAAAGGTTTGTAACCGAGGGCGCGGAGGGACGGCACGCTGCCGTATCCGGCGGCCGGAACCGCTCCCGCCAAGAGACTACCGAAGAAGAAATGCCGTCTGGAAACGCCGTCTTGTGCCATGCCGCGTGGACCTCTCCCAAAGGATTCCCGGCCGACGAGACGGCCGGGAGATCGCCCATGATATCAAGCTTCAATATCAAGCTTCGGCATCAAGCTTCAGCGGCGCGTTATTTCACTTCTGAATGGTGAGCACGGTAGAGGCGGAACTGCCGGCGCCGAGTTTCATAATCAGCGGCAGGTCGCCATTGGCAGCGTCCGTGGGAACCCGCAGGTTGATTCTGGTAGACGCCCGCTCTGCCCGGGACAAGATTCGCAGAGGGAAGCGTCGCGACGGACGACGCATCGGTGAGCACGATCCCCGCCGTGAGCGCGGGAGTCGTGGGTCCGCATCCCGTGCCGTAGATGACGATCGTCTCACCAGGCGCGGCAGGCGCGGATTTCCCGATCAGCGCGCCGAGGCGTGCGCGCCGAGTACGCTCTTCCCATCGACCGTGAACAACTGGTACATTCGCCTGCACGGCGGGCGGAAGCGGCGCAGACTGCGGGGGGCGGTGCTCACACGATGCAAAGATATGCATAGTGAGTATCTTTCCGGCAGCTTGGATTACAGGGGCGTCGTCGCTGTAAAACGCTTGTCAACGACAGGTATTTACGGACGGGGTTGTACTGTTTCTCGCATCGCGGTTGCAGTGCCTGTCATGCCGGGCTCCGCCGGAGCCGTGCGCTAAACTCTTAAAGACGCCAGCACATGCCCGCGAAATTAGAAGGCATCTTTACGCCCACCCTCG
>JAOAPT010000408.1 GCA_025463045.1 Candidatus Solibacter sp. | reverse complement strand
GCTCCTTCGCCTTCTTGTAGAGGGACGAGCTGCGATTCTGCGTGCCCACCTGCACGATTTTCTTCGCCTGTTCCCACGCCTTGACAATCTCAAAGCCTTCTTCGACCGTATGGGCCAACGGCTTTTCGATGTAGACGTGCTTGCCGGCCTTCAGCGCCGCGATCGTCATATCGTGGTGCAAGTGCTCCGGCGTCATGATGTACACGGCGTCGATCGACTTGTCCGCGAGCAGGTCGCGATAGTCCTTGTGCGCCTTCGCTTTAGCGCCCCAGATGGTCTGCAGCCGGTCCTGCGCGCGCGCAATGTAGCCGTCGTAGGTGTCGCAGATGGCGGTGAGCTGTACGTCGTTACCGGCCGCCGTGTGCAGCCAGTCGAGTCCCGCGTAGCCGCGCGTGCCGACTCCGATCCAACCGACATTCACCTTGTCATTCGCGGCCCGCGCCGGAATCATCGCCGGGCCTGCGGCAATCGCGGCCGCCTTAAGAAAATTACGCCGATTCAATTCGTCCGCCATGGGACCTCCAATCACGATATCCCCGATGATAGCAACGTGCGCGCGTTCGAGGGTGTCGATGTATCATCGGAGCACAGATGAAACGCGCCATCTTCTGCCTCACTATTCTGGCGGCGGTCCTTCTCGTCGCACAGACCGCTGAGCTTGTCGGTCAGACCGAAGAGCCTCGCGTCTACGTCGATTACCGCGATGTCATGATCCCCATGCGCGACGGTGCCCGTCTCGAAACCGTCATCCTCACGCCGAAAAACGCCAAGGAACCGCTACCGTTCCTCATCGATCGTACGCCTTACGGCGTTCCTGCGAAAGAGGCCGTCGCCAAGGGCCTCTCGGAGCGCCAGCGCTGGCGCAGCGAGAACTACATCTTCGTCTCCCAAAACATCCGCGGCCGCTTTCAGAGCGAAGGCAAGTTTGTGATGTTTCATCCGCCGCACGATCCGAAGGATTCTAAAGGTATAGACGAAACCACCGACGCCTGGGATACAGTCGACTGGCTGATCAAGAACGTGCCCAACAACAACGGCCGCGCCGGGATCGCCGGTACGTCCTACGACGGCTGGACGGCCGTCATGGCGGCACTCGATCCGCACCCGGCGCTCAAAGCCGCCATCGAGCAGGCCTCCCCCGCCGACCAGTTCCTCGGCGATGATTTTCATCACAATGGCGCCTTCCGGCTCAGCTACGGTTTCGAGTATTCCGCCTCGCTCGAAACTTCCGCAACGGAAAACTACCGCTTCCAGTTCGATCGCGCCGATACCTACGATTGGTACCTCGGCCTCGGCCCGCTCTCCAACGCCGACGAAAAATATTTCCACGGGAAGGTGCCTACGTGGATCGATTTCCTGCGGCATCCCAGCTACGACGCCTTCTGGCAGCGCCAGGCCTTCGCGCCGTATCTGAAGGCGGTCAAGATCCCCATCATCCATACCGCGGGTTGGTGGGACCAGGAGGATTTCTACGGCCCGCAGAAGATCTACGAACTGCTCGAACGTCACGACAGCGAACACCGCAACTTCTTTGTCGCGGGCCCGTGGAATCACGGCGGCTGGAACGGCAGCGGCAGCAAACTCGGCGCGATCGATTTCGGTAGCGACACCGCGTTGCATTATCGCGAGAAAATTTTTCAGCCCTGGTTCGATCACTGGCTGCGCGGCGAAGGCGACTTGAAGCTCGCCGAAGCGACGGTCTTCGAGACCGGCGCGAATCGGTGGCAGGAGCACGACACGTGGCCGCCGAAAGGCGGTGTCGAATCCCGGCACCTCTACCTCCGCGAAGGCCGTAAACTCGCGTTCGACGCGCCCGGCCCGAATGGAGCGTTCGACGAATACGTGAGCGATCCCGCGAACCCCGTGCCATACCGCCCGCGCCCCGTGCCCGCGACGTATCCCGGCCCGGAATGGCGCGTCTGGCTGGTGCAGGATCAGCGCTTCGTCGATCACCGCCCCGACGTGCTGACGTGGCAGACCGACCCGCTGCCCGCCGATATCCGCATCGCCGGCGACATCGTCACCAACCTGATCGCCTCAACGAGTGGCACTGATAGCGATTGGGTCGCGAAGCTGATCGACGTCTACCCGGACGACGCGAAGGAACTGCCCGGCTATCAATTGATGATCGCCGATGAGATCGTCCGCGCCCGCTTCCGTAACGGCTTCGAAAAGCCCGAGCCCGTGCCCGCCGGCAGGCCGCTCTCCTATACGATCGACCTGCACACCAACGCGCACTCATTCCTCAAAGGCCACCGCATTATGGTGCAGGTGCAGAGCACCTGGTTCCCGGTGTACGATCGCAATCCGCAGAAGTTCGTCCCCAATATTTTCGAGGCTCACGCCGCGGATTACGTGAAAGCCACGCAGCGCATCTACCGCGGCAGTAACGTCGTCTTGCCGGTGATTCGTTAGGTCCGCCTGGCCTCTCCAGCCTCAACCCAGCTTCCAAGGCTTGCGATATTGCCGCGTCACGTAGCGATTCGCCTGCGTATGGCCGGTGAACCGCTCGTGCGCGTCGTCCCAATGCAGGCGCTCGCCAGTGCGGTACGCGATATTCGCCAGTAGTCCGCCCTTCGTCAATCGATGCCCGTACTCCACGTCGCACGTGGTCCGCTTGCGTGATTTGACGGCATCGAGGAATTCGCGAATGTGCCCCGGGGAATTGGGGATCGTCTGCGCGGGCGGCTGGAAGTTCTCTTCCTTCTTGCCCTTCACGTAGACCTCGTAGCGATTGTAATTCGTCACCAGCGTCGCCGCCGAGCCTTCGAAAATCACGCTGCTTCCCATCGCATCGAACCCCGGACGCCCATTGGGATGAAGCGACCAAGTGAGGACCAGCCCGGGATAGTCGCAGGCAATCTCCATCGTGTCCGGAGTTTCGCCCAGGTCGTCGACGCCCCACCGTCCGCCAGTGGCCGATATGCTCGTCGGAGCCTTCAGATCGAGCGCCCAGCATGCGACGTCCGTATAGTGGCACCAGAAGTCGATCAGCGCGCCGCCCGAGTAGTCCCAGAAATACCGATAGTTGAAATGCGAGCGCAGCGGATTGTACGGCCGGCGCGGTGCGGGCCCGAGCCAGAAATCGTAATCCAGTTCCTTCGGCGGAGCTTCGTCGGCAGGCTTGCCCAACGACTTCGCGCCCACCGTCAGCGAGCAATCCACGCGCGTGATCTTCCCGAGCGCGCCGGATTGAATGACCTCTACCACTCGCCGGTATGTCGGACGATCGTTGTGGATGTGATTCCCCATCTGGGTGATGCGATCGTGCTTGCGCGCCGCCATCACGATCGCGCGCCCCTCGCCGATCGAGTACGAGAGCGGCTTCTCGACGAACACGTCCTTGCCCGCGCGACACGCGTGAATGAACGGCAGCGCGTGCCAGTGGTCGGGCGTGCCAACCATGACGGCGTCCAAATCTTTGCGCTCCAGCAGCTTGCGGAAATCGTGGAACACGTCGGGCTTGTGCCCCTGGGCCTTCTCGACCAGGCCCACTGCGCGATCGACGTGCGTCTGGTCGAGATCGCACACCGCCGCGGCGTTGACGTCGGGATGCCGCATGAACTCATTGAGCCGCGATGTGCCCTGTCCGCCGAGTCCGATAAAGCCGACTTGAATCTTGTCGCTTGCCGGCGCGCCCGCCCAGGTGCGCGATGCCGCCGTGAGGCCGAGTCCGGCCATTTGTACGAAGGTTCGTCTGCTGCTGATCATCAGCAGTCAGGCTAAGTCAAAGCGGACGGCGGCGCAACTCGGCAAGCGCTTTCGCCACCGCCGGCGAGCTGTGGATCTCCAGTGCGCGGCTATACAGGCGCTCCGCCACCGCATTGTCCTGCAACTGCAGTTCGATATACGCGAGTACGGTGAACGCCTCGAAGTTGTCGGGGTCGCGATCGAGAATCGCCTTCAACTCGATTCGCGCGGAATCGTATTTTCCGGTCAATGCCGCGATCCGGCAAAGCTCGATCTTCGTCGCATCGGCGGGCTGCTCCCGCCAAGAGCGCTCCAGCCAGACGCGCGCCTCGGCGGCATTTCCGCGTGTCAGAAATTGGTGGCCCACGGAGCGATACCGCTCCGCGGCAGTCAGATTCGCATTGTAGGAGATCGTCAGCGGCAGGGCGCGCGATCCGCCCACTTGAACCGTGCACGACCGTGTCTCGTCACTCGACGTTGCCTCCAGCAGGTACGTCCCCGGCGGAATGCTCAAGTCGCCGATCGCTTGAACTGCCGTCGGCTGGCCTTCGCTGCGCGCGATCCAGATCGTCTCCAAGCCGCGCCGCAGCCGCCACGTGACGCGACCCGCCTTCGCGAACTGCACCACCGCGATATTCCCGTTCGGCGCCGGCTCAAGCCGCATGCCGCCAAACTCGAACGGCGTGCGCGAGCGCTGTGACTCCGACGCAAAGCCGGTGAGTATCTCCGGCGGAGCCTGCGCCGGAATCGCGAGTGTGTAGGGAAACGTTCGCGAATCCGCCGTCAGGAAGACCCGATACTCGCCCGGCAAGAGTTGCAGCCGCTGTTCGTACCGCACGGGTTTCGCCGTCCCGAAATGCAGCATGGTCTCGTAACGCGCCAGTGTCGCTTCGCCCTCCTGGACCTCCAGGGCAATCCGGCCGGCGACATCCGCGGCGAACAGCAGATCGACCTGCGGCACGCCCTCCGTCGATAGCGTGCGGAACACCGTCATCGGCGGACGATCCGCCACCACGCGCGAAGTTACGTCCGCGCGTAATCCCCGCGGCCGAGCTCCGGGTGGCGCCGCCACGAGTGCCAACACTTCGTCGTTGCCCACGCCTTTAATTCCGCGCGCCACCGAAATTGCGGCATCGAGCACTTCGTTTTCCACCGGCGACACCGTGAGACGCGTACGAACATCGGCCTCCGTAATGATGTCGTTCACCGGGAACATGCCGCGCGAGGCAGGCTGCGGGTTCAACAGATCGCGAATCGAATTGAGGTTCGGCGAATAGAGCTTATACTCGCCCGTGCCGTTCCGCTGGTAGAAGAGTATCTGGAGTTCGTATCGAATGCCGAGTTCGGGCGCCTCTGCGTACCGCCAGATCTCGATCGGAAAGAACAGCCGGCTCGATGGCACGCGCGTGATCCCGTTCGGTTGGCCGAGATTCAGATACACCCGACCACGATCCGTATTCGCGCCGGAGCCCTGCTTGCCCGACCCGAACTGCGCGTCCACATACGCCGAGCGCTCGCGCCGGACAGAGTCCGCATCCTGCGCAAAAGCCGCCGCCGAGTACGCGATCAAGAATATCGCGGTACGCATCAGAATTCGAAGCGGGCCGCGAGTTGCAGCATTCGCGCCGCGTACGCCAGGTTCGAGTTGGTGGCCGGAGCGCCATACTGGGCGCTCGTGATCACGCCATTATATGCGCCGTAATTCGGATGATTGAGCAGATTGAACGCCTCGAAAATGCCGATCATCCGGTAGCGCTCATGCACGGTGAACGTTTTGGAAATTCGCCCGTCCACGCGATGCACGTTCCGGCCGTAGAGCGCGTCGCGCGCCGTGACCAGGTAGCCCGCGGCCAGCGGAGCCGGCATATTATTCTGCGTCGGATTGTATGTCTTCGCCGTCGCCAGCAGCGTGCGATTCGCCGTGGACGAGTTGCCGAACGGGTTGCCGGCCGCCGTCGTGGCGAACGCCTGTCCCGAGCCGAAGTGATAGAACACGCTGCCCTGCAGGCCCCATTTCCATTGATAGTTCGTATTGATGGCAAGCGTGTGCCGCTGGTCATCCGGCGAGTTCGCCCATTCGGCGGAGAGGTTCTCCGGATTGTTCGGCACGTAAAAAGGTCCGGTGCTCGAATCCTTCAATCTCGCAAACGTGTACGCCGCACCCGCGGTCAAACCCTTCGCGAGCCGCCGCTGCAGGCCCATCTGCAAGCCGTCGTAAATCGAGCCCGCGGCATCCGGAGTGACAAAGGTCAGGATCGTCGTGAAGTTGGCGTTCGGGCGTCCCGCGGTCGCCGGATTCATGTTGTATCCGGTAGCCGGATTGTAGAACAGGTTCGTATCCTGGCGCACCCAGTCGTGATAGACGCGCCAGTGCACGAAATCAGCGGTCAGCGTCCAGTCCTTACCGAACTGATGTTCCACACCGATCGAACTCTGGAACGAATACGGTGTGTGCGCGTTGTGCCCGAGGATCTGTACGGCCTGCACCGACGCAGCCACTTTCCCGCTGATGAAATCGTCGCCCGTCGTACTCCCGAACGGTGCGCTCAGGTTGATCGGCACGCCAGGCTTCGCGCTCACCGAAGGCTGCAGCGATTGCTCGCCGTTGAAGATCTGTTGATCGATCACCTGGTTCGCCGCGATGTCCCCGAAGTAGATTCCGGTGCCGCCGCGGATCACCGTCTTCCGGCTGCCCGTCACGTCCCACGCGAAGCCGATGCGAGGTTGGATATTGCGATTATCTCCGTTGCGCGGCGTCACGATGCCGCTCTTCAATCGCAGTGACGGGTCGAACACGCCAAGATCGTTGTCGTAGCGCAGTCCGAGATTGAAGGTCAACCGGCCGCTGATCTTCCAATCGTCCTGCAGCCAGAAGCCGATGGCATTGGTCGGCACCGCGATATTGAAGTTGCCGAAGCCCTGCACGAAGGTGGTCGCCAGTGGCGAGATCGCGCTCAGGTTCCAGGTGGAGGGGTCGTTCCACGTCGGGAAAATGGCCGAAAAATTGGCCGGTTCCGAAGCGAATGACGTCACCGTGCCGCGCAGATTTTGTTGGAAGATGCCGCTGTAGCTTGTACGCAGATATTCCGCGCCCGCCTTGAAACTATGCCGGCCTGAGAGCCAGTACATGTCGTCGCGAAATTGGCCGGTGTTCTGGATGAAATTCTGCGGATAGTTGTACGGCCCGCCAATCGTGTTGGTGCTGAAACGGTATTCCTGGCTGGGCACCAACGCCTCGTTGTCCCAATCGAAGTGATTCAGCCCGGCCTTCACTTCATTCACGATCCCGCTACCGATGATCTTCGTCCACGTGCCGAATACGGCGTACGCAGTGCGCGTCCTCGATGCCGCGCGCGAAGGATGCTGCGTGCCGGTCGGCCCGGTGAACGGGTTGCCCCACGTATATCCGGTGCCGCGTATCGAGAGCCGGTTGGTGCTGTTGATCTGCCAGTCGGTGCGGACCAGGTAGCTGTTCGTCGCCAGCGGTGAAGCGAAAGTGAACGTCTGCCCTCCGAAGCCGATGGGCACCAGGAAGAGCGTGCTCGGCTGCTTCTCTCCTTCGTACGCCCCGAAGAACCACAGCCTGTCTTTCTTGATCGCGCCCCCGATTGTGCCGCCGTATTGTTTGTCGGAGAACGACAGCACCTTCTGCGCGATCGGGTCCGCGGCGTTGAAACTGTCGCTGCGGAAGTATCCGTACGCCGTGCCGTGCAGACTGTTGGTGCCCGCCTTGGTCTGCGCGTTCAACTGCATCTGCGCCGACCGGCCGAGCGTCGCATCGAAGCGGTTGGTGATCACCTGAAATTGATCCATCGCGTCGCGGCTGTACTGCGGCTGCCCGAAACTCTGGTCCGCGGTATTCTGTGTGACCTGCTGCCCGTCCACGTTGATCTGAAACTTACCGCTGTTGTCTCCGCCGAGCGGTGTGAACGAAACGTCGTTGCGCGCCACGCCCGGTGAAAGCAGCGAAAGCTCCATCCAGTTGCGCCCGTTCAGCGGCAGCGTGCTGACCTGCGTCGGATTGATGTTGCCGCCCACCTGCGAAGTCGACGTCTCCACCAGGTCCGCACCCGCGAGCACGTCCACGGTCGAGCTGGTTGCCGCCGGGCGCATCGAAAGATCGAGCGTCACGACCTGACCGAGCAACACCGCGACCGTCTTCTCCGCCGGCGTCATTCCGGGTGCATCGACGCGGAGAAGATAATTCGCGGCGCGCAGGGAAGGGAACTGGTAGATGCCCTGATCGTTGGTGATGGTGGTGAGTTTACCGCCCCCCTCCTCGCTTAAAACCACGCGAGCGCTGACGATCACGCCGCCTGAGCTGTCCGTAATGCGGCCGCTGACTCCGGTCTGTTGAGCGAAGGCCGCACCACAAACCGCAAACAGAAAAGCGAAAAGCGCGAGTCTCATTTGGCTGCCACCTCGAGGAGAGTCTTGTAAATCACCTGCGTGCCCTGCTCCAGCGATTCCACGGGCACGCGTTCGTCGTTGCCGTGCATGCGCGTCAGGTCGTCCGCAGAAATCGGATAGGGATAGATGCCGTACACCGGGATGCCGCGGCTGCGCCACGCAAACGCGTCAGTGCCCGCCTGGAACAGATAGGTGGTCACCGGCGCCGACCACACAGCCTTCGCCGCGTCCGCCAGTGCGCGGTACAACACCGTATCCGTGGTCGATGGTTTGGAGCGCGCCGAGAGTTTCACGTACTCGGCCATCCGCGCCCCCTCCGGCGTGTTGGCCGGCGGCAGCGACACCTCGACTCGCGGATCGTTCACCACCGCCTGAATCTCCGAAACCAGTTCCCGCGGATCGGTCCCGGGAATCGTGCGGAAATTGAGCGTCGCCTGGGCCGAGCCGGGAATGACGTTGCCGCGAAAGCCCGCATTCAAAAACACCGGCGCGATCGTGTTCCGCATGATCGCGTGCAGCAGCGGATTTT
>JAOAPT010000389.1 GCA_025463045.1 Candidatus Solibacter sp. | reverse complement strand
GCAGTGGGCAATCGCCTGACTATCTGCTGCCTGTGCCGCGGACGATATTGAGGGGCTGATGACAACCAAAATCGGAAGCGTGGTAACGGGCAAGGTGATGCAGCGGATCACAGGGCCCTCGGGAGTGGATGCGGGGCTGGGTGCGCTGACGCAGGCGGAGCGGGAGTTTGCGGGCCTGATCGACGCGACGCAGGTGCGGGCGCAGAACGTGGCGGCGGACATGGCGGAGCGGGCGATCGGGGTGAAGTATCCCGCGATGAATGTGTACTGCGAAAAGATCGTGAACGACCTGCGGGAGAAGTTCCGCAAGTTTTCCGGCAACGTGCAGATGGCAATCGAGCTCAGGCAATCGCAGGACAGGCTGGAAGGAATCCAGGACAGGCTGGAGTTGTACGTGGACGCAACGATGGCGATGCTGCACGCGAGCCGCGGGGACTGGAGCGACGGAATGTTTTACGGCGGCCAGTACGAGGTGGCGTACGGCCCGGTGAAACAGGGCGGAAAGAACTTCACACAGATGGCGAAGGTGACCTTCGAGATCGGAGTAAACAAGGACTAGCATGGCATCCTATATTTCCTCCAGCGCAAACCGTTTCTACGCGGCGCTGGAGAGTGCGTACGGTAAGGTGGACCCGATCACGGCCGCCAACAGGATTCCGGCCGTCAAGCTGGGAATCAAACAACAGGCAGACGCGGGAACGCGCCGGGACAAGACAGGCAGTCGAACGTTTGCGGGCCTGCCTTCGGGAGTGAAGCGGCGAACGGACTTCGACCTGCAAACGTATCTGACGAGCTGGGACAAATCGAGTGCGGGGCCGGGTTACGGGCCGCTGTTTCAATCGGCGCTGGGCGGAAGTCCGGTGCGGTTCAACGGGGGAACGGTGGCGGCGGCGACGGCGGACGGGCGGCTCTCGTTTGCGAGCGCGCACGGGTTGTCGGCGGGGCAAGCGGTGTGTTCGGCGGGCGAGATACGGTTCGCGACGGCGATTGTGGATGCGCAGACCGTGCAGTTGAACGCGAAGTTTCTGACGCTGCCGGCGGCGGGCGCGACGATCGGGGCGACGGTGACGTACTCGCCGGCGACGGAGTTGAAGAGCATCGACATCTTCGATTACTGGAGTCCGACGACGGCGGTGCAGCGACTGCTATGCGGCGCCGGCGTGGACCAGATGGAGATCCTGGTCAACGGCGATTATCACGAGTTTCACTTCATCGGAATCGCCAAGGATCTGGTGGACAGCTCGAGCTTCGAAGAAGGTCAGGGGACGTTGCTGAGCTTTCCGGCCGAACCGGCGATCGATTCGTTCGACCATACGGTGGTGCCGGGACATATGGGACAGGCGTGGCTGGGCTCAACGGCATCGCGGTTCTGCACGATCACGGGCGCGACGATCGCGGTGAAGAACGGACTGGAGACGCGCAACAAAGAGTTCGGGCACTGCTCTTCGCTCGGACTATCGCCGGGGCAGCGGTCGGTGACGGCGGCCTTCGATTTGTACAGCAGGGACGATGACGCGACGAAGGAGTTGTACCAGGCCGCGCGGCAGCAATCGCCGATCAGCGTGATGTTCCAACTGGGCGAGGTGGATGGCCAGGTGATGGGCGTGTATTTGAAGAGCGTGGTGCCGGAGGTTCCGGAATTCGACGACGGCAACAACCGGCTGCAATGGAAATTCCGCGCATCGCGGGCACAGGGGACATTGGACGATGAAATTTCCGTGGCGTTCGGTTAAGGCGCGCTCGGAAGGAGGCGCCAGCCGGGGGGCCGGTGCCTGCTATGAGAGCGAGTCGGTAGTTGAATCGCAGGCTGTTCCGGGAGTGCGACTGCGGATCGCGCGAATCTCATTCGCGGGACGGCTGGAGTTGATGCGGCGGGTGCGCGAACTGGCGCGGCGGGCGGAGTTCCTGGACGCGGGCAAGGATCCAGCGGACAAGATGGACGCCGCGCTGTTGCAGGCGGAGATCGAGCGGTTGTATGTGACGTGGGGCGTAAAGGCGGTCGAAGGGCTGACGGTGGACGGAATCGTCGCAGGGCCCGATGCCCTGGCCGCGGGGCCCGAAAGCGTGTTCCGGGAAGCGCTGGCGGCGGTGCGCAGGGAATTCGGGCTGAGCGAAGAAGAAAGAAAAAACTCTTAGTCGCATTCCATTTTCAATTCTCAAACCAGGCCGGTTGGGAGTGCGACGTTTGCCGGAGGTCCGGCCTGGAACAGCGGAGACGATGCGGATGGCTGTCGATTCCGGCGGATGAGCAAATGGCGCCGGTGTGGGTGCGCAAGAGCACGGCACTGGCGACTTGTCCGAAATCGTATATCACGGCGGAGAGTGAAGCGCTGCTCGAGGAATTCTTCGTGCGCAAGCGCCTGGGGGGAACGAGCTTCGACGAACTCGGCGCCCGGCAGGTAGAGGCATTCGTAATTCTGGAGCAGGCACTGAAGGAAGAGAGTGAGAATGGCCACCACAATACAAGACGAGCTTTATAAGACCTTTTTGCAATTGCAGGGACAGCAGGCGACGGCGCTCTCGGGTGTGAGCGTAACGCTGGGGGACGTGCTGGCGCAGGTGCAGGATCTACGCTCCGCGACGCCGGCTCCAAATGTGAAGAAGACGACGACATCGTCGTCATCGTCGTCATCGTCTGGATCGGCGGGATCGGCGTCGACGTCGCAAGGGAGTTCGCTGGGCGACACGCTGACGGGGGTGGCGTCCACGGTCTTTAAGAGTGGATTCGGACTGGCTCCGCTGGTAACCGAACTCTTCGGGTTGTTCGGCGGAGGCGGTTCGGCGGCGCCGCCCCCGCTGGTGAAATATGCAATGCCGGCGTCGGTTGCTTTTCAGGCGGCGGAGTCGGGCGGAGCGATGGGCGGGGTGGATTACAACCAGGCGGGAACGGCGCGAGTGTACCGCTCGGCAGCGGGCGAAGCGGCGGGCGGCGGGACGAGTGCGGCCCAGGCGTCGCCGCAGATCACGGTGAATGTTCAGGCGATGGATGCGAGATCGTTTCTGGATCGCAGCAGCGATATCGCGCTCGCCGTGCGAGACGCGATGTTGAACATGAACGCGATCAACGATGTGGTCAACGAGCTCTGATATGGCGACGTTTCCGGTGTTGAAGACAGGCGCAGTGGCGCAGTATCCGATCGTGCGGACCGCGCGCTTTCAGAATCAGACGGTGCGGTTCGTCGGCGGGACGGACCAGCGGTATCGCGATGCCAGTGCCGCGAAACAGAGGTGGCAGATTCAGTTGAGCGCACTCGACGAGGGCGAACTGGCGGCGATCGAGGAATTCTTCGAGGCGAACCAGGGCGCGTACGGCAGTTTCGGATTCACCGACCCGTGGGACGGGCACGTGTATGACGATTGCAGCCTGGAACTCGACACTTTGGATTTGATCACGGTGTCAGAGATGCGCGGGCTGACGCAGTTCACGGTGGTACAAAATCGATGACGAGGCTGGTGTATCCACAACTCGGGACCGGGGCGTTGAGCCAGTTCCCGATTCGGAAATCGCGGCGTACGCGGACGGTGATGAACCGCGCGGCGGACGGGAGCACGATCAAGCTCGCGGACCCGGCGGGAGTGGTAACGGAATGGTCCTTGACGTATGCGGACCTCAGCGATCAAGAGGCCGGCGCACTACAGGCGTTCTTTGAAGCGGCGGAAGGGTCGCTAAGCGCCTTCACGTTCCTGGATCCGGCGGGGAATCTGCTGGCATGGAGCGAGCAGTTCGACAACGACGTGTGGCAGCGGGATCCGTTTTTGCAGGTGACGGCGGGGGTCGACGATCCGCGCGGCGGGACGGGAGCGAGCGCGATTGCGAACAGCGGGGGTGCGGGGCAGACTCTGCCGCAGACGATCGCGGCACCGGGTGGATTGCAGTACTGCTTTTCGGTTTATGTGCGGGCAGCGTCGTCGACGAGCGTGAGGTTGTGGGCCGGCAGTGAGTCGCGGGAGTTCACGGTGAGTCTACCGTGGGAGCGGCTCGAGATGCCGGCGGCGGATGCGGATGCGACTTCGCTGCGGTGCGGGATTGAAGTGGCGGGCGCGGCGAGTATCCAGGTGTACGGCATGCAGGCGGAAGCGCAGCCCGGGGCGTCCGGCTACAAACCGACGAGCCAGGGCGGAGTCTATGAGGGCGCGCACTTGCGTGATGACTCGTTAGCGATAACCAAGACCGGCGTCAATCGCCATTCGTGCACGGTGAATATCATTCATGCAAAACATCTTTGAACTTAAGGAGCAGGCGGTAACGGACACGCCGTTGTTGCTGTTCGACTGCACACTCCCCGACGGACATGCCGAGCACTGGAGCACGCACACGGTCACGGTGGACGGCGTGGCGTACGCTCCGCGGGTGCTGCAACACAACGTATTCGAGCTACAGGCGTCGAGCGACCAGGGCGTGGATGGCGTGCCGCGGATTTCGCTGGTGCTGGCGAATGCGGATTCGCACTGCTCGGAGATCGAGCGGTCGACGGGGTGGAAGGGTGCGCGGCTGACGGCGGGCCTGGTGTTCTATGATCTGCGCGAAGATGCGCCAGTCACGGAGCGCTCGGTGCTGTTCCAGGGGATTTGCAATTCGCCAGACGAGATTCTCGAGGCGACGCTGCGGCTATCGGCGACGAACCGGATGAACTTGCAGCGGCTGCTGCTGCCGCAGGTGCGAATTCAACGACGGTGTCCCTGGGAGTTCCCGACCAATGAGGGGCAGCGGACGGAGGCGATCGATGGCGGCGCGAGCGGGAAGTACTCGCGATTCTACCGATGCGGATATTCGGCGGGGGCGGGCGGCGGCAGCGGGGCGTTGGACGGCAGTGTGCCGTATGCGAACTGCGGCTACACGCGCGCGGACTGCGAAACTCGCGGGATGTTCGTGAATTTCGGCGGGATCGAATTCGTGCCGCCGGCGATCGGCGTGAGGACATTTGGCGACAAGAGCTGGCACACGTCAGCGATCTCGGTGAATGAGGCGCGATACAACGATTTCGTGCCGATGATTTACGGCACGGCGTGGTACAACCCGCCCGTTGTTTTCGCACGCAACGACGGTAACCTGACACGCATGGAAGTCCTGCTGGGCCTGGGCGAAATGCAGGGCGTGCTCAAGGTGCTGGTCAATGATGTGGAGATTCCGCAGGGTATCAACGGGACCAACATGACGGGGACAGGGTGGTTCAACATTCCGACTTTGGGAACGCGCTCGGGTGCCTTCAATCCCGATTTCAAGGATGGGGCGGGACATCCCACGGGAGATCCATACGGCAGCATGGCGTATCTCTCGGTGGTGGTGCCGAACCGGATCAACGACGGGCAGACACTACCGCGTGTGGCGGTGCTGGCGCAAGGGATGAAATTGCCGGTGTACGCCGCGGACGGATTGCCCGGCGGCGAGCAGTTCTCGAGTAATCCGGCATGGGTGCTGCTGGACGTGCTCCGGCGGGCAGGATGGAGTTTGACGGAGCTCGACCTGACGAGTTTCGCGAGTGCGGCGGCGTATTGCGATGAAGGGATCGATGCGCTCGATTTGTACGGCAATGCGATCACACTATCGCGGTTTCAATGCAATCTGGCGCTTCAGAAGAGGAAGAGCGCGGGCGACGTCGTACGAGGTGTGCGCAATGCGGCGAGGCTGCTGCTGACGTACGGCGCGAACGGAGCGCTGCAATGCCGGGTGCAGAACTCTATGGCGCACGAGATGCCGGTCAAGCCGGTCTGGTCGAATGCAACGGAGACTTGGAACGGCGGATGGCCGAGCTACGAATTTGGCGACGGGAGCAGCGCGTTCACGGGAATCGTGCGGCGGGCGAACGGCGAACCGACATTCCGGATGTACTCGCGGAGTATGGCGGACACGCCGAACCGGTTCAGCGTGGAGTTCCAGGACGCGCTCAACGAATTCCAACAGGACAGCTTCTCGCTGGTGGATGCGGATGACGTGGCGCGGTGCGGACAGGAAGTTTCGCAGACGCTGGCGGCGACGGGGCTGCCGAATTTCGACCAGGCGGCGCGGATTCTGAAGCTGAATCTGGACCGCTCGGTGCGGGGCAACACTTACGTGGAGTTTGAGACGAGCGTGAAGGCGTTCGGCGTTCGGCCGGGCGACCTGATCACGATTACGTACCTCAAAGAAGGATTGAATCGCGAGGCATTCCGGGTGCTGAAGATCGCGCCGGGGATGAATCACCGCCTGTCAACAATCACGGCACAGATTCATGACGATTCGTGGTACGCCGATAGCAATGGACAGCTTACGTCGGCTAGTGGAGGCCGACGCCAGAGTAGCGCCGGGGTCGGCGTGCCGCGTCCATTGACCGGCTCTGTACTGGATGATCTGGGCGACATTCAGTTTGGGGTCGAGGAGTCGGCAACCACGGCGGGCGACGGCTCGGTGCAGACGGACCTCACGGTGGGGTTCGTAGCGCCCGCCGTCGTCGCGGCAAGCGGTGTGGGAATTCCGCTGCTCAGTTTGGCTACGACGGTGGGCGGGGGCGGGGTGCTAGCGGGTGGGCAGGCGCTGTACTACGCGGTCGCGGGGGTGGATGCGTCGGGCAGCGAGAGTTTGCCTTCGTTCATCGTGCGCGCGATCACGGTGAGCAACGGAAGCAGCGTGACAATTCGCGATCTGAGCTTCTCGCCGGGAACGGCTGCGTTCCACGTGTATCGCGGGACGTCGCCGGCGGTGTTATTCCGGATCGCATCGAACCTGCCGGTGGCGGCGCAATTCGTCGACAGCGGATATGCGAAAGAGTTGATCGCGCCAATGGATCAGAATTTCGATCACGCGAATTTCTACTGGCGAATGGAATTGCAGCCGGAAGCGGCGGCGACGATTCATGGCGCGGCATCGATCGGGAACGATGGCATTGACATGACGGAGAACCGGTATCGCGGGATGACGGCGCGGATCACGCGGGGTGCGGGCGCCGGGCAGGAGCGAAGCATCACGTCGAATACGGCGAGCACGCTTTCGGTGGCGCCGGGGTGGGCGGTGGTGCCGGATGCGACCAGCTTCTTCGTGGTAGCGGAACCGGGCTGGCAGTTCGGCGCGACGACGCGCAGCAGTCCGGTGCGGTTCGAAGTGTCGAATCGCGCAGGCGAGACGGTGCAGATCTGCGGGCGCGCGGCGAATGTCAACGATATGGAATGCGCAGAAGAGCTCTCGATCGTCACGCGGCATCAGATCGGAGGAAGCGGCGGAGGCGACAGCGCAGTGCCAGAGGTTCCGTACTTCGGACTGGGACCGGGACAGCGCGGTGGGACGGTGGAATTGAGCGGGGTCTCGTTTACGAGTCTCGACAACACGTTGACGATTTCCGCGGCGACGCTCACACTGCACTATTGGGATGAACTGGTCGCCCGACCGGGTGCGCTGTTGGCGAACGCGATTAGCGCGGCGGATACCGCGATCGACTTGAGCGCGGCATCGCCGGCGGTGGCGGGAAGTTTCGTCCAGGTGGACGCCGAGGTGGTTCGAATCGATGCAGTCGAGAACGGCGGGTCGCGATGGCAGGTGACGCGCGGGATGCATTTGAGCACGGCGGCAGCGCATGTGTCACAGAGCGTGCCGTATCAACTGCTGAGTAAGAGCATGATCGCATCGTTTCCGCCGGGCTTCTTCGGCAGTCCATATAGCGGGAGTTGGAGCCATCCGATTACGCTGCCGAATGTGCGGGTGGCGAGCGCGGATCTGTTTGTGACGAATCGATTTGGGAACAGTCCGACGCGGAGCATCTGCCTGACAACGACGGTGGATCACGGGTTGAGAACGCTTTCGGGCGGGCAGTACTCGATTCAGGTGGACGGATATCTGGCGGTGGAGCAGTCGGCGGCGCCGGCGCTGATCGTCGAGGCGGCACACGCGGTGGGCGATGTTTACGCGGTTCTTGGAACGGTAGCGGACGCGGAAGTGCGACTGCAGGTGAATGTCGAAGGCGCAGCGTATTGCGCGTTAGCGATCCCGGCGGGAATGACGACCTCTCCAGCGGCTGACGGAAAGTCACTTGCACCGTTGACAGCCGGGGAGAAGATCACGCTCTCGATCCTTTCCGTGGGACAGACTTACCCGGGCGCCAATCTTACGGTGTTGATACGAATCTAATGCCGGAACAACTTACAAAATTGCGGCCTGACCGCGATCTGCAATGCTACTTCGAGCGACCGTCGGCTGTGGCGGCGTTGAGCGGGGCGATGCC
>JAOAPT010000327.1 GCA_025463045.1 Candidatus Solibacter sp. | reverse complement strand
GTATGGCTTTCTCCTGAATCTGCCGAGCCGTATCCCGAACCCAGTAACCAGCGTGAGAGCCAGCAGCATTTTTCCATCTTTCTTATAGCCACCCTTGGGGTTAGCGGCGGGCAGAACGCCAAATTTTCCGTGAAACAGAGCAGCGAAAATACGCGCGAGTTTACATTTACGGGCGCCATTGACGGGAAAGGGTATCCGATGGAGAGCGCGACGGGCGGGGGGCCGCCATTCTCAACAGCGTGGATGCGAACACGATTGAATCGCACTTTCGGAGCTCGGAGGCGAACGGGGAAGACTCGCACGTCGGTGCCGAAAGACGCCAAGACGTGGTCGGAGGTTTACGACGGTAAGTCAAAGCTATGCGGTGCGGCGCGAGAAGCGGTGGTAGATAACGAGCAGGATGATTGCGCCGAGCACAGACATCAGCAGACCGCCGGCCTCGCCTTCGCGATAGAGGCCGAGCACGCGGCCGATGAAGCCTCCGAGTAGCGAACCTAAGATGCCCAGGATCGCGGTAACGACGAACCCACCCGGATCGCGACCCGGATGGAGCAGCCTCGCGATGAGGCCGACGATTAGTCCGAAAATAATCCATCCCAGAATGCCGAACATAAGTTTTCCTGGCCTCGAACGAGCACGTCGTTTGCCAAGGAGGATGTGATCGTTTGGCGTAGTCCGAATGGTTAGATATGCTTCGAAGCAGTCGTCCCTCACTTTGCATTCCGCGTGAGTGGTGGAAGAATTTGCCTGCACGCGCCTGCACGCGCCTGCAGGCGAAGGATGAGCGCCGGTGGGCGGTCCTGGTGCGCACGTTCGCGCGGGTGTGTCGGGAAGGGAAGTCACATGCCTACCATACGTGCTGGATAGAGGGCATGCGCGCCAAAAATCTCTGGTCCATATTCCGCAAGACGATTGCTGCGTGGAACGAGCACGAAGCGCCGACGCTCGGAGCGGCGCTGGCGTTTTACACTTTGCTATCGCTCGCGCCGCTGCTGATTATCGTGGTCGCGATCACGGCGATGGCGCTCGGGCATTCGTCGGCGCAGGACCAGATTATCGCGCAGGCGCAGGGGATGATCGGCGAGGAGGGCGCAAACGCGATCCGGGGGATGATCACGCATTCGCAGAAGCCGGCCTCGGGCGGGGTCGCGTCGGTGCTGGGAGTGCTCACACTGCTGTTCGGGGCGTCGGGCGTTTTCGCGGAATTGCGCGGGGCGTTGAATAAGATGTGGGACGTGAAGCCGGCGCCCGGGGGCGGTTTCCGGGAGACGGTCAAAGAGCGGCTCTTCTCGTTCGGGATGGTGCTGGCGGTGGGATTTCTGCTGCTGGTATCGCTGGTAGTGAGCGCCTGGCTCGCGATGCTCGGGAAGTTCTTCGGGGGCATTCTGCCGGTGCCGGAATTCGTGCTCAACGTAGTGAATTTTGTGGTGTCACTGGCGGGGATCGCGGTGTTGTTCGCGCTGATCTACAAATATGTACCGCAGCGGAAGATCGAGTGGAGAGACGTTTGGGGCGGGGCGTTCGCTACGGCGTTCTTCTTCACGGTGGGCAAGTTTCTGATCGGCCTGTATCTGGGAAAAGCGGCGGTGGGATCGCCGTATGGGGCGGCGGGCTCGCTGGTGGTGGTGATCGTGTGGGTGTATTACTCGGCGATGATCTTTTTGTTCGGCGCGGAGTTCACGCGGATGTTGACGTTGGCGAAGGAGGAGCAGCCGCAACGCGTGCGACGTCCGGCGAGCGGCTTGCACGAAGTGCGCTGGGAGGGGCGATAGGGGCGGCGAATGTTAGGGGGCGGTGGTCGCTGACGAGGTGACCACCGCTCCGTCGCTCGCCAAAGCGCGAGTCACCGTGGCGGCTCGGATAGCTAGTTTTCGGTCGGGACTTTTTCCATGCTGTCGACGACGAGTAGGGCGACGGGGCCTTTCTTGGATTCGAGTTTGAGGCCGAGTTGTTCCTGGAGCGCGGTCATCAGGCTCGGGCCGCTGCCTTCGGGAGCGCTGGGTGCGCCGGCGCCGCCGCCGTCGGGAGGAGGCGGGGGCATGGCGCCCATCATGCCGGGCATGCGGGTGGATTCGTCGGGAGCGAATTCGAGTTCGTAATCGTAGTTTGCGGTGAGACCGGTCTGATCGACCACGGGGCGTCCGAGTTGGTTGCTGAGCATTTCGGCGATCGCGGTGACCTGCTGCTTACTGCCCGCGAGTTTCATTTTGCCGCCCATGCCCATCATGATCATTCCGCCGCGGCCGCCCATGCCTCCGCGCGGCATTACCGGCATGCCATCCTTGCCGGTCTTGATCTCAGGCGGACCCGCGAAGCTGTTCGCATTTGGAGCGCCGGCCATATCCTGCGCGGGCTTTTCTTCCTTCGGCGTTTCCTTCATTTTCACGCCGTTCTTGCCGACCACCAGGGCATAGATCGGCATGTCCTTACTCTCGCGGTGGAGCTTTAGCTTGAAGCGCTCGGCCAGGAGATTCTGCAGCATGAGCTGAAAATCTTCCTTGGACGTATCCTTGGGGATCTTGGCCATGATGTCGAAGCGCTCGCTGTCGAGCCACGACGGGCCGGAGATTTGATAGCTGCGAACGTTGTACGCGATCGTCAACACGTTCTTCAGGGCCACGTTCGTGTACGTGATCTGCCCGGGGTCGGGCGAGCCGGGGCCGCCTTGCATGCGCACCATCATGCGGCCGCCGACGATTGGCGCCGCGGGCTTGACTGAGGCGACATCGAAGCTGGGCCCCGGCTGCTGCGCCATGGCGGCGGAAACGGTGAGCGCCAACAGACCGGCGCAGAATGTCCCTGAATGCATTGCGTAAATCTCCTTTGTCTACTTTACCTTTGCCTACTCTACTCTTGGACGAGCCTTGCTGCACAACGTTTGGAACGCGGGGGATTATCTCGGGTAGAATCTAGCCATGCGAATTCTTCTGGCCGCGCTCGCCGCCTGCGCCGCGCTCGGCGCGCAAACCAAGCCCGTCACCGGGTGTCCCGACCTGCGAAGTCTCACGAATCACGAGGTCTCGATCGCGATTGCGGCGCCGGTCGCGGAAACGCCGAACGCTCCGGCGCATTGCCGCGTGTTCGGCCAGATTCTGCCGCAGGTGGGTTTCGAAGTGCGCATGCCGGCGGACTGGAACGGGCGGTTCGTCATGATCGGCAACGGCGGGTTCGCCGGAGAGCCAACCGACAATCCGGGCCGCGTGAACCAGTACGGCAGGTACATGAAGCGCGGCTATGCGGTGGCTGCGACGGACACCGGGCACTCGGCGATCACGGAGCCCGGCGGCACGTTTGCCGCGGACCGGCAGAAACTGCTCGATTACGCCTTCCGCTCGCTGCACGTGACGGCGGAGGCGGCGAAGATGGTGCTGCGGAGTTACTACGGCATGGCTCCGGGAAAGTCGTACTTCGAGGGCTGCTCGACAGGCGGGCGACAGGGGCTGATTCTGGCGCAGCGCTT
>JAOAPT010000312.1 GCA_025463045.1 Candidatus Solibacter sp. | reverse complement strand
GGCGAGCGCGCCGCCGACGATCGCACCGAAGGCGGAGAGACGCGCGCCATCGCGGAGGATCATGCGGAGGATGGTGCTGCGCTGCGCTCCGAGCGCGAGACGAACGCCGATCTCCTGTTTGCGCGTGGACACGGTGAACGAGAGCAGGCCGTGGATGCCGATGGCGGCGAGCAGGAACGCGATGGCGGCGAAGGCTCCGAGTACCCGTAGCTGGACAACACGGGGCGCGGTTTCGCCATCGACAACGTCGGTGAGCATGCGGACGTCGCTAATCGGCTGCTCGGGATCGGCGGCGGCGATGATGCGGCGGAGCGCGGGCAGCACGGCGGCGGGCGGCGTGGAGAGGCGCACGACGAGATCTTTCGGCGCGTAAGTAATGATGTCGCCATCGCCCACTTGCAGGTAGGGGAGATAAACTTGCGGCTCGCTCTGCTTCTCCACTCCGCGCACGCGAATTTCGGCGGCGATGCCGACGATCGTGCGGTCGCGGAAGGCGAACTGGAAGTGGCGTCCGATTGGGTTTTCACCGGGCCAGTAGCGGCGCGCGAAGGACTCGCTGACGACAGCGGTGAACGGTACATCGCGCGTATCGCTGGAATCGATGTCGCGGCCGGCGCGGAGAGGGACGCCGAGAGTGGCGAAATATCCGGGGGTGACGTAGCGCAGCATGGCCGTGCGCGATTGCGAATCGGGATCGCGTCCGGGAACTTTGACGGGCCAGATGCCGCCGACGGGCAGCATGGGGATGAAGCTGATGAAGGCGGCGCTGGTGACGCCGGGGAGATGGCGGGCTTCGGTGAGCACGTGCGTGTAGAAGCGATCGCGATCGGCCACCTTGTTGTAGCGGGGGATCGGGAGCGCGGTGCGCAAGGTGAGGACTCCGGCGGATCGAAAGCCCGGGTCGACGGTTTGGAGTCGCCAGAGGGCGCGCATCAGGAGACCGCAGGAGACGAGGAGGACGATGGAGCCCGCGACTTCGGCGACGACGAGGGCGGAGCGCAGGCGTTCGCGGCGGCCGCCGACTCCGCCGCGCGAGCCTTCGCGGAGGCCATCGAGATTGGCGCCTCCGCAGGCGCGCCAGGCGGGTAGGACTCCGAACGCGATCCCGGTGACAGACGTGAGGAGCGCGGCGAAAGCGAGCACACGCGCATCGATCACGGGAACCTCCGCGATGGGCAGCGCGCTCGGCACGAGACGCGCGAGCAGCGGCAGGGCTGCGAGCGCGACGAGGACTCCGGCGGCGCCACCGGCGAACGCGATCAGGAGGCTCTCGGTGAGCAACTGGCGGATGAGGCGTTCGCGTCCGGCGCCGATCGCTGCACGGACGGCGAGTTCGCGGCGGCGCGAGAGGGCGCGGGCGAGCAGCAGGTTGGCGAGGTTGGTACAGCCAATCAGCAGGACGCAGGCCGCGGCGCCGAGCAGGGCGAGCAGGAGCATGCGGGAGCGCGAAGGAATTTCGTCGCGCAGGGTGGTGAGCGCGGCGCCGACCTTCTCGTTTTCCTTGGGCCAGGCGCGTTCCAGTTGCGCGGCGATGAGGCGCATTTCCGATTCAGCGGAAGCCAGTGTGACTCCGCGGCGGAGACGCGCGACCACTTTGAGGTAGGTGTTGGAGCGATCGGAGAAACTCTCCTCCGAGAAGCGAACGGGCTTCCAAAACTCCACGGCGCGATTGGGAAAGATGAAATTTCGCGGCATGACGCCGACGACGGTGTACGGCTCGCGATCGAGTATGACGGTGCGTCCGAGAATCGCGGTGTCGGCCGCAAAGCGGCGGCGCCAGAGCGCGTCAGCAAGAAGGATGGTGGCGGGGCTCTCGGGGCGATCCTCGGCGGCGGTGAAGAGGCGGCCGAGCGCCGGCTGCACGCCGAGAAGCGGGAAGAGATCGCTGGTGACGGCGGCGCCCTCGAGGCGCTCGGGATCGCCGGTTCCGCCGAGATTCAGGGCGATGTTGGTGTACGCGCCCATGGCGGAGAAGGACGTGGCCATGCGTTTCCAATCGCGATAATTGGCGGGCGAAGGCTCGTTGCGCGGATAGCCGGCGGCGCGGTGGTCTTCCCAAATCTTGACGAGTCCATCGGGATCGGCGAAGGGGAGCGGGCGGAGGAGGACGTGATCGGTGAGGGTGAAGGCGGCGGTGGTGGCGCCGATGCCGAGCGCGGCGACGAGAATGGCGGTCGCGGTAAAGGCGGGCGATCGGCGGAGCGAGCGGAAGGCCCACGCGAGGTCGGCGCGGAAAATATCGAGGTGGACGGGGAGGGCGGTGGTGACGGTGTCGGCGATGGCCTCGAGCCAGAGGGCGAGGACGGCGAACGGGTTGGAGGCATGCGCGCGGCGCTGCGCGAAGAGGGCGCAGAAATCCTCGCCATACTCGGCGCGGAAGGACGCGGGGTAAAGGTGGAGGAGGGCGCGATAGAGGCGCATCACGCTTTCCCCGGGGAGAATCCGCGTTCGCGGGCCATGCGGACGAGTTGGGAGAGACGTCGCGATTCGGCTTCCGCGACGGCGCGCCCGAAGGGGGTGATGCGGTAATAGCGCCGGCGCTCGTCGTCGAGTTCGGGGAGAGGGCGGCGGCGGGGTTCGGTGAGCAGGCCTTGATCGAGCATGCGGGCGATGGAGCGGTAGAGCGTGCCTGCGCTCAGCTTGAGTTCGCCGTTGGTGCGGGCGGAGACATCCTGAATGATGGCGTAGCCGTGACGGTCTTCATCGGCGACGGCGAGAAGGATGTGAAACGTCGCGGGCGGGAGTGGGAGGAGCGACGAGGGTTCCATCGCTCCATTATATTCACCGTGGCTATATTGTCAATGGCTATAGCCTGGGTGGGACTATCCGACTCGATTGAGCAGAGTGAAGATGGCGAAGAGTGTTATTGCGATAAGTACTGCGATCATGATCCACGCGGCGACCGGGGCCTCGGCGTGTTGGTGGCGCGTGTGACTGAATTTAGCAACGGACATGGGAATCCGCCTTTCGATTTCAGTTTAGCGCTTTTCGGGTCCGTTGATCTGATTAGGTAATTTTAGGAATTGCGATACCGGGAGGGCGCTGCGCGTCATGCGGGCCTCGAACACGGCGCCTTTGAAGTAGTCCTTGCGGTTGATGCGAGTGCCGACGGAGGTGCGGCCGGCTTTCTGCGGGATGAGGTGGAGGGGGCCGGCGCCCTCGAGCTGGCCGTTGACGTAGTTGCGGAATTCGCGGCCGTCGTAGACCGCGGCCGCGTGGTGCCAGACGCCGAGCGGGTGGAGCTTCTCGCGGTTGAGCAGCGGCAGCGATTCGCTGCCGGCGAGGGCGAAGCTGTCGAGACACCATTTGCCATCAACCACGCGGATCTCGAAGAGCATGCGGGTGTCGGTGCCCTCTTCCTGTAGGTGGAAGAAGCGCTGTTCGGGCGCGCCATCGACGTCGGGACGGAAGATCACTTCCCAGGTGAAGGTCTCGGCTCCGGCGAGCGGGTGGACGTTGAGGAAGAGCGCGTCGGCGACTCCGCCGAATTGGATCGCTTTTCCGGCGGGCGTCGAGATGAGCTGCGGGTGTCCCTCGACGGTGACGGGGTGTCCGCCGATGGTGGTAAGGCTGTCGAACTTCCAGAGTTCGGCGGCTGGGGCGGCGCACCAGAGGAGCGCGGCGAAGGCGATTGCGGCGAGGGCGAATTTCATCGATAGCTCTTGTCATCGAGGTGGCTGAGATCGGCTCCGTCTTTGAGAATGCCGACAGTGACGATGGCGAAGGTGAAGACGGTGGTGCCGGGTTCGAGGTGGCCGCCGAAGGCCTTCTCGGGAGTGGCAAGGGTGACGTGGGGATGGAGCTTGCCGTCCATGATGTAGCCGTTCATCGAGATCAGGTCGGCGGGCGCGGTAGGATTTTTAATGAACATGTTCTTGGAAGGGAAATCGCGATTGCTGACCTGGTGGACCTGATAGCCGCGGACGCTGCCTGCGCCGGCGAGGATCACGGCGTTCCTGATTTTCTCCTGCTTGACCATCTTCTCGAGGCCGGCGAGAAGGTCGGTGCCGAACTTGAAGCGGAGAATCAGGACGCGTTCGAATTGAGTGGGGATGGCGTAGACGTCGGGGACTTTGTCGCTGAGGCCCTTCGCGTCGTCGGCGGGATTGGCGGCGGCGTTGGTGATCTCGCGGCGGGTTTCCTGCGCGGAGAGCGCGAGGGCGAAGATGAGGATGAGGAGGATGTTTTTCATGTTTCCACTCGAGTATCAAGCCACTTCAGCATACGTGACTTGGGTGGTAGGCTCCGGAATCGGCTCTCCATCTTCCCTCAAGCCTTGCAAATGAACCTCGATGGCTTCATGAATATTCCGGCGCACTTCATCAATCGTGTCTCCGGTAGAAGCGCACTCGGGCAAGTCCGGCGCACAGGCACTATAGTTCATTCCCGCTACGTGCTCGATCACAACGGCAGATTGCATGTTATGGCCTCCTTAATTGGGATTTGTTGAAGGATTCTGGCGAGGGTCTTCGGGTGCAAATCGTCGCCCGGCTCACTCACCTTCATCGCGTTCGCTCGCTCAGTGCTCCGCTCTCCCAAAGCATGCTACCTGACCGCTACTCCACTCCCTTGGTTGATACGAAATACTTGGCGAGCATGTATGGAGTTTCCCACGACGGCATGGATTTTGGCGAAGTGACGTAGTCCATGAAGTGATTCGTGACCTGACCGAAGTGGGCCTCGTGGCCGACGCGGAATTTCGACGGGACGACGATGCGCAATTCCTCGCCCGACTTCACGACGCCGAGTCCCGGCCAGCGGGATTGCAGGGCGGCGACGCGCCTGTCGACGGCGGCGGCGACATCATTGCTCATGGGCACGATGTAGAGCTCAGGCACGAAGCTCTCGTCGTTACCCTGTCGAATTTCCACTTTGGAATGCGTGCCGCGGAAAGAAGCCTCATAGATATCGCCGCCTTGCGCGGCTTCCCAGTTCCAGACGATTTCGAGTTCGACGTGAATGCCGCGCAGGGTATAGGCGACCGAATTATTGCAGTAGTAATCGAGCACTCCGCCGTGGACGTAGGAGGCAAGCGCGGGTGTGAACTCCGGCTCTCCGGTGACGCGCGTGAACTGCTCTCTCGTCATCTTGAGCGGCCAGCGATTGCCGTGGAGGATAAAGATTTCCTTGCGGTAGTCGATCGGCTGATCGGGGAAGACGGTCCATTGCACGAGGTCGACGACGTGCGTGCCGACGTCGGCGAGGCCGTCGCCGTACTCGGCGATATCGAAGAACCACGAGGGGCGTTTGAGCGGCACGCCGGCCACGGTCTTCATGATGTGGTGGACGCTGCGCGCGCGGATGCCGGGATTGTGAATGCCGCCTGGGAAGGGCTTGCCGAAAACGTGCGGGTCGCTGACGAATTCGCGCTGGAGTTCGCTGGTGACCTCGTAGCGCTCGGTCATGATGTCGTAGGCGGCAAGATTCTTCTGCGCGGCGAGTTTCAATGCCTGCTCGAGCTTCGGCATGTCGGCGGAAGTGATGATCCAGGGCTTGTCGGCAAGCACGTGGAGTCCGGCTTTGAGCGCGGCGAGGATGCGATTGATTTTGGCGCGGTTGCGTCCGGTGAAGACGACGATGTTGCCGGGGTGTTCGCGGAGCATCGCGGCCATGGGGTCGGCACTGGTACGAACGTCGAGTTCCCAGTGCGTGGGATGGTCGGCGCGGCTGTTGAAGAGCGAGACGCGATTCAGGTAATCGAGCAGGTCGGGCCCGAGCGGCGCATAGACGGTGACGCGCTTGTCGAGCCAGGGGTACATGTCCTTCTGCAGGAGCGTGGCGTGGAAGTGGCCGGGATCGAAGATGATGAGTTTCGATTGCATAAATTTCTTCTGCGCGGGCAAGGCGAGGGCGAGGAGCGTTATCGCCGGGATGAGGAATCGGATCTTCATTTGAGCGTGCCGGCGACCGCGCAGACAAGCAGAAGCGCCGCGCTATTTTTCGGGCTCATCGTAATGATGCAGACGGCGGATCCAGATATTGCGGAAGCGAACCGGGTTGTGATGGTCCTGCAGCATGAGAGGTTCTTCGGGACCATGCGGCGAGTAGGTGGCCACCTTGCGGTAGATCATCGCACCCATCACTTCCTTGCGATTGTGCATCAGCACGTTGTTCATGAAGACCGTGAAATACGCCGGCTTGACGAGTTTTTCGCCCTCGAACCGCGGAGCTTCGAAGACGATGTCGTAGGCCTGCCACTGCCCCGGAGGACGCGCCGGATTGGCGAGCGGCGGCCACTGTCCGTAGATCGCGCCGGCCTGACCATCGGCGTAAGTCGGATTCTTGAACGCGTCGAGCACCTGGATTTCGTAGCGGCTCATCAGGATCACGCCGCTGTTGCCGCGAGCCTGACTGGTCCCCGAGACTTCGGTGGGCTCGCTCCATTCGATGTGCAACTGGCAATCGCCGAACTTTTCGCGAGTGATGAGATCGCCGCTGTTGCCGACGGTTTCGAAGTAGCCGTCCATTAGACGCCATTTGGGATCGACGAGTTTGCCGGCATCGGCGCCCTTGCCGATCTGCGCCCACTTGGAGAGATCCTTCCCGTCGAAGAGGACGACGGCGTCGGAGGGCGGGGTATACGGTGATGCACCGGGCGTGACGACCGGCGGGTGTGGACGATCGGGATCGTGCACGTGCCACTTGAGGCCGGGCAGGATGGGAGTGTCGGTGAAACCGAGGTCGCCGGGTTTCGACTTTTGTTGTTGCGCGGCGGCGGTAAAGAGCAGCATGGCTCCGGCCGCGAGCGCGAAAGTGACGCGGGTGGTGGTGAGTATCATGGCTAGACGGCTACCAGCATAATGGGACGCGCTTCTCCCCGCAATGGCGTTATCGTAGTACCTATGTCGCGATTCACGATTGGCGGCCTGGCCGCGGCACTTCTCGGCGTCCTGTGTTTGGGACCGCTTGCTTCCCAGACACCGCAGCGGCCGAGGCCGAAGCGCGTGCTGGCATGGGGAGACACGCTGACGGCCTTTCAGCATGATTCGATTTCGCACGCACTGGCGACGATGGAGCGGCTCGGGCACGAATCCGGCGCGTACGAAATGTACATTCGCACGGACTCGCAGTTGATCACGAAGCAGACGATTCCCGCGCCGGCGCGGAATACGCGGAACCTGAACTATTTCGACGCGATCTTCTATTTCGGCACGGGAGACAATCTCACCGCCGAACAGAAGAAGGACCTGATCGCATTCGTGAAGGAGGATGGCAAGGGATTCGTAGGGGCGCACACGGGCGACGACGCGTTCTTCGAATGGCCCGAGTTCGGAGAGATGATCGGGGGCTACTTCGACAACCATCCATGGGGACAGTTCGACGCTCCGGTGATCGTGGAAGACGCCGGCTTTCCCGCGATGAAGCACTTTCCGCTAAAGTTCACAATCCACGACGAAATCTATCAGCACAAGGATTTCGACCGCACGAAGGTGCGGGTGCTGGCGAGCCTGGACGCGTCGAAACTGGACTACACGAAGCCGAACATCCACCGCACGGATCGCGATTTTGCGGTGGCATGGGCGAAGATGTACGGCAAGGGACGCGTGTTTTATTCCTCCTTCGGGCACGCGCCCGAAACGTGGGACGATCCGCAGGTCCAGAAGATGTACTTCGAGGCCACGCGCTGGGCATTGCGCCTGGTGGGCGACGACGTGACGCCCGGTCCGGCGAAGGCGAAGTAGGTTTCCATACAGCGCGACGGCGGTTTCGATGCTGTACTGGGGGCCAGGAGGGTTTCCTCGATGGCTACCGGTAAGAAGTGCAAGCACCCGTCATGTACTTGTATCGTGCCCGATGGTGAGAGTTACTGCAGCACGTTCTGCAGCGATGCGAAAGATATCACGGAGTTGGCTTGCCAGTGCGACCACCCCGATTGCCAGGGCTCGTTACTGAAGTAGCTTACTTCCGAATTTGCAAGTAGAGCCCGTCTAAGACGACCTGCCAAGTTTTTCCCCATCCTGAGTTCCTTCGCAGAATTGGCGGACGCGGTCCGGCGCGACGGGCGTGAAGCTATGGCGAACTGCGAGCCACGATTACCCCCCTCGACTTGCACGTCCCAATCGCCGATTCAGAAATCGAACTGACGCGCCCCGGGCGCCTCACTGGCGAACGCGGGCGCGGCGACCAGAAGGGCGGCCGCGGCGAATTTCATAGCTGCGTCTTCCGGATGTAGATTCCGTCGAAGGAAACGGTCCACATTTTTCCGCTGTCGGTGGAGTGGTCCCGGCGCCGGCAAACGCGGCGGTCTTCGAGTGGGGTGTAGGTGATGCGGTCGAGGATGGAATCGTGCGCGCTTTCGAGACGCATGGCGCCATCGCGGAATTCACCCGCGCGTTTGAGGACATTACGGTTGGCGATCCACACCTGTTCCCATTTGCCGGCCGCGGCATCGTAGTAGTTCCAGCTTTTCCGCCCGGCATGTTGGGCGGCATCCAGTTTTCCTGAACGACGCAGGCATCGAGCAGCTTTTCGATACGGCTGGCGGCCACGATCTGCCCGCCGATCTGCACATCCCACTCGCCGCCCCAGAAATCGAACTGGCGGTACGGGC
>JAOAPT010000294.1 GCA_025463045.1 Candidatus Solibacter sp. | reverse complement strand
ATCGCTCGATGGGGTTCGAAAGCGAGCTGAAGCAGGCCCGCGCGACGTTAGAAACCGCGGGCATTGCCGTCGAGGCCTCTGTCGAGGCGCCGCGCCTTTCGGCGATGCAGGAGAGCGTCTTCGCGCTGGCGCTGCGCGAGGCTGTTACCAATGTGGTGCGTCACGCCCACGCCAGTTTTTGCCGGCTCACTTTTCGACAAGACGGCCGTTTCTGCGAACTCGAGATCGCCGACGATGGCCGCGGAGGCTGCGCGCAGGATGGCAGCGGACTCAGCGGCATGCGCGAACGCGTGGAGGCGCTCGGCGGTATGCTCGAGCGCGACGGCTCGCGAGGGACGCTGCTGCGCATCAGGGTGCCGGTATGATCCGCGTCGTGATCGCCGAAGACCAGGCGATGGTGCGCGGAGCGCTCGCGGCGCTGCTGGTCACCGAAGGCGATTTCGAAATCGCCGGCGACGCACCGAACGGCCGCGACGCGCTTCAACTCGCGCTCGATCTGCATCCAGACGTTCTACTTACAGATATCGAAATGCCCGAACTCACGGGGCTCGAACTGGCCGCCGAGATCAAGCGCCGCCGATTGCCGATCAAGGTCGTGATCCTCACGACGTTCGCTCGCGCGGGCTACTTGCGCCGAGCCCTCGATGCCGGGGTTTCCGGCTACCTGTTGAAGGACGCACCCGCATCGACACTTGCCAACGCTATCCGCCGCATCCGCGGCGGCGCACGCGTGATCGATCCCGAACTCGCAGCCGAGGCCTGGACCGAGGCGGACCCGCTCACCGATCGGGAACGTCAGGTGCTCCGCTTCGCGGGCGACGGCGCATCGGGCGCGGAAATCGCCGAGCGTCTCAGCCTCTCCGAAGGCACGGTGCGCAATTATCTCTCCGAGGCCATAAGCAAGCTTGGTGCTGCAAATCGCACCGAAGCTGCGCGCATCGCGCGCCAGCGCGGTTGGCTGTAACCTGTCACACATCGGCGGCTCGCGTGCAGTATCACACTCTGAGGAACCGCGAATATGACAAAAGCTCCGCTTCTCTACCTTTTCACCCTTGGGTCGCTGTTGGCTCAAATCCCGAATCCAACCCAGCAACCGCGCGTCGATAGCGGTACCGGTCAACCAATGCCGATCTTCCGCGTTACCGTCGTTTCGCGGACCACCAAGGCGATTAACTACAACCACCGCGACGGCTCGACCCCTATCGACTTCAAAGGTACCGAGCTAATGCCCGCAGCCAAGGGCACTGCGAAAGTGGACAGCAAGATGGGTTCGACGAAGATCGAAACCCACCTGGAAAAAATGACCCCGGCGAGCCAGTATGGCCCCGAATATATGACGTATGTCCTCTGGGCGATCACGCCTGAGGGCCGCGCCAACAACCTGGGTGAAGTGGTCCTCCAGGGCGATCACGCCAATCTCTCTTCCACAACCGACTTGCAGAGCTTCGGACTGATCGTCACCGCGGAACCGTATTTCGCCGTCACGCAGCCGAGCGATGTGGTGGTGGCTGAGAATTTCGTCAACAAGGAAACTGCGGGAACGATCCAGCAGGTGGATGCCAAGTTCGAGTTGCTACAGCGCGGCCAGTACGTCTTCAATCGCTCGCTCTACAAACAGCCGAAGGTCGACCCCAAGGGTCCCCTGCAACTCGCGCAGGCTGAAAATGCGGTGCAGATCGCACGCCTCGCCGGCGCCGACAAGTACGCCGCCGATACTTTCCAGAAGGCGCTGGTCGATTTGCAGAACGCCGAGGATTTCCTACACGGCAAGAGCAAGGACCGTAAGCGCGCCGAGACGAATGCCCGCGAGGCCACACAGATGGCCGAGGATGCGCGCATCATCACTTTCCGCAAAATGCGCGAAGAAGCGTTAGCCAACGAACGCGCCGCCGCCGACGCCCGCGAAGCGGATGCCAAGGCCAAGACCGTGCAAGCCGAAGAACAGGCGCGCATGGAACAGCAGCGCCGCGCCCAGGCGGAGTCCGACCGCCGCGCCGCCGACGACGCTCGCGCCCAGGCCGAGAGGGCCAAGATGGAAGCGCAGCAGGCCACCCTGCAGGCCGATAGCGCTCGCGCTGCCGCCGAGAAGGCCGCCGCCGATGCCGCTCGCGAACGAGAAGCCGCCGATGCCGCTCGCCGCGCCGCCGAACAGCAGCAGCAGGCCGCGATGGCCGAAGCCGACCGCGCCAAGATGGGCATGCAGAAGGCCGAGGCCGAGAAGGCCGAACTTCGCGAACGCCTGCGCAAGCAGTTGAACCTGATTCTGGAAACGCGCGAATCCGCCCGCGGACTGATCGTCAACATCTCCGACGTGCTCTTCGACTTCAACAAGTACACGCTGAAGCCCGGAGCTCGCGAGAAGCTCGCCAAGGTCGCCGGCATCCTGCTGGCCTACCCCGGCCTGAAGATCCAGGTCGAAGGCCACACGGATAGCGTCGGCACCGAGGAATACAATCTGAAGCTCTCCGAAGCGCGCGCCAACTCCGTGCGCGATTATCTGACGGCACAGAATGTGCCCGCGCCGGGCGTCAGCGCGGTTGGCTTGGGGAAGGCCGACCCGGTCGCGTCGAATGATACCGCTGCCGGCCGCCAGCGCAATCGCCGCGTCGAACTCGTCGTCTCCGGCGAGCCGATCGGACTGGGCGATAGCATGGCTTCGAAGCAGTAAACCGGGCAACATCAAAAAGGGCGGGCCGGAAATCCGGCCCGCCCCTTTTTTTTCATTTGAAGCGATTGTCAGAATACCTTCAACCGCAAAAATTTCCTCGGATTCTCCCGAAACTCCTTCACCGTGCCTTGTAGTTCCCGCGCCATCCCAGTGAAGTTGTCGTACGCTGCGGACGTGGTCAGCATCGGGCTGGCATTGAAAGCATCCACGGACTGAATCATCGCGCGCACCTGTTTCGTCCAACCGCTATACTCTGCGTCGGATGTCATCATTTCCCCGGTCTTCATGCCGCTGATCGAACGCCGCAGGTCGGCCACCTGAGTGCGCGCCTGCTCGTACTGCTGGTTGTCGCGCAGCATTTGCCCCAGGCTTCCCTGCCCCGATTGCAGTTTCGCGAGGCTCTCATCCAACTGGCGGATCGGATCCATCACCTGCCGGTAAAGCGCATCGGTGTACAGCGCCTGCCCTACGGCGCCGGTCGTGTTGGCGGCCGCGTGCATGCTTTCCTGTAAGCCGCGGACCTTATCGCGCAGCTGATTGTACAGATCGTCTCCCGCGATGAACTGGCCAAGCGGTGTGCGGCCCTGCTCGATGTCGTCAAGCAGTTTTTCGATCACCTTGACCTGCTGCTGGAACTGAGCCAAATCGATGCTCTTCATGAGTTCCGTTGAGCCTTTGAAGGTAATCTCCGCTCCGGCCGCGAGGTGCTGCGGGTTGACGCCGCTGGTTATATCGACGAACTTATCGCCGATCACGGTGTCGGAACTGGCCTGGGCCGTCGAATCCACCGTGATGCTGTCCAGCCGGTCGCGATCTACTTTCAAGACGACGCGCACCACGCGCTTCGGGTCGTTCGATCCGGAAAGCTCCACGGACTCCACCTTGCCGACACTGATTCCATCGACTCGGACCGGGGATCCCTTGGCCAGTCCGGTGGCATCGTCGAGGTAAAGATACAGCGTGACTTTCGGTTCGAAAACAGTGCCGCCGGTGAGCAGGTAGGAGATCGTCGCGAGAATCAATAGCGCGGCCACCGTCACGGCCAAAACCCGGATTTTGGCCCAATTGACGTGCTCTCTGGACGGCATGCTTCGGATTGTACCGCGACGATTGCGCGTAACGTGGGTTACACTGATAGCGTCTTCACTTTGAGAGGTTTTTGATGGAAACGATTGGCTTCCCCGAACTGCTGGTGATCCTCGGCGTCGCGGTCCTGCTTTTCGGAGGGAAGAAAATTCCGGAAGTCGCCAAGGGTCTTGGCGAAGGCATTCGCAACTTTAAGACGGCACTGAAAGGCGAGCCCGAGAAGCCCGTCACGCCAGTCGCTGAAGTGATTACCACCGAACCGCGGACGTAATCGGCGGTTCCCAACCTGGAGCCGCGTTGAAGATCCGATCCCGCAAGTTCAACGGCCGCTGCGCCAAGCACAAGAGCTATAATCCCGCCGTCGATGGCGCCGGAGCCATTCGTGGAAACTGCGCGCGCTGCGTCCTGCTCTTCGAGATTTGGGAAGCTTCGTTGACGCTGAATCGTTTGATCCGCAAGTTCGACCCCGCCTACGACGATGTGCAGCGTCCCAACCCGTCCGTTCCGGCCCACGATCCGCGCCAGATGAGTCTGATCGCGGAGTAGCTTAGCGTCTCGTAGTCAAGAGACTCCGGCGGCAAGCGAGTACCGCAATTGCCAAAACGCCGATGCCGACAACGGACCACCAGTCCCATACCAAATTCGAGGATACGGGCGTTTTCCACTCCCCTCCGAGTACCCATCGAACCGGGCCTGGCGCTGTGAACAACAGATAGAGCGGGGCACAGACAAGGCACGCCAGAAGGGTAATCACGGATGCGATTCGGGGAAGCAGGAACGCAATTGACCCAGCTAGCACGAACCCGAGCATCCCGACGAACTGCATCCGCAGCAAGGAACCCGTGATCCGCCCGCCGCTGAATTCAGTACCTTCGAGATCGGGTACGAATCTCAACGCGACGGCAGCACATGCCAGCGAAACGGCCACCTGGAAAAGTTTCCGTGACGCGATGCACTTGCCGGCGGCCCTATCCCACCATCGCCTTCACGACAATCCAGGATTTCTCGATTAAACTCAGCCGCACACGCTGGGTGAACACGTCATAGTTCCTGGCTTCAATCCGCTCGAGCAATCGCGAGTAAATGGAGATCAGCGCCCACAGCGAACTCCGACTCCGTGGATGGACAAGTTCCAGCAAGGGCAGCGACTCGTTGTAATACGCCCGTGCTCGCGCCGCTTCGAAGCGCATTAATTCCAGAAACGCGGAGCTGCGATTGCCGGAGCACAGGTCCTCCTCCGTCACGCCGAAGCGCCGCAGGTCCTCGGCGGGAAGATAGATGCGGCCGCGCGCGGCGTCCTCCTGGATATCGCGCAGGATGTTCGTCAATTGGAACGCCACACCGCACTTCTCCGCCAGCGGCAGTGCGCTGCGCGTGTCGAAACCAAAGATGTGAATGATCGTGAGGCCGACCACCGACGCGACCTGGTAGCAGTAGCGATACAGTTCGTCGAACGTCTCCAGGCGGCGCGGCTCGAGGTCGCTCGAGATGCCGTCGATCATCTGCCGGAAGTACTCGTGCGGAATGCCAAAGCGCCGCACGGTGTGATGGAAGGCGGGCCAGACCGGGTGATCGGTGAAGCGTCCCTGCAGTGCTTCCTCCAGGTCGGCGCGCCAGCCATCGACCGCCGCCTTCGAGGCGCCCGGTTCATCGCTCAAGTCGTCGCAGTAGCGCATGAACGCGTAGATGGCGCACATCGCTTTGCGCTGCTGCGTCGAAAGCAGGACGAACGAGTAGTAGAAATTCTTGGCACGCGTACGCGCCACCCGCAGACAATACTGGTAAGACTCCTCGATCGTGATCATCAGGCCGCCCGGGTCGAGAAGGCAACGCGCGCTACCGATTGGATCAGCAGCCGCACCCGCTCCACTTTTGAAATTGCCGGACGCGCGCGCAGCACGTCATAGCCCTGTTGCTCGATCTTTTCCAGCACTCGCATGCCGCCGCGGCTGAACAGATCGAGGTCGATCGCGAGCCGCCGGTCCACCATACCGGAAAGCGGCAGGCCGATCAGAAAGAGTTCACGCGCCTTCTCCACTGCTTCCCGCATCGCCGCCGCGAAGTTCGGCGTGAAGCGGCGCGCAAATAGATCGTCCACCGTGCAGCCGTGCTTCTCGAGAATCGACGTCGGCAGATATACGCGGTCCTTCAATAGATCGACCGTCACGTCCTGCCAGAAGTTGGCCAGTTGCAGCGCCGTGCACGTCGCGTCGCTGAGCCGCTGCCGCTCGGCGTCGCGGTAGCCTCCGAGGTACAACACCAGCCTGCCGACGGGGTTCGCCGAGCCGCGGCAATAGCCGAATAGTTCCTCCCAATCGCGATAGCGCGTCACGGTCTGATCCTGGACGAAGGCGTCGATCAGGTCGCTGAACGGCTCGCGCGGAATGCCGTAGCGCTCCACCGTTTCGCCGAGCGCCGCGAACACGGGATGCGTTGTGCGGCCGGCGTACATGCCGTCGAGTTCGCCGCGCCACCAGGCCAGGAGGCGCAGACTCTCCGCCGTGTCGCCGATCTCGTCCGCCAGATCGTCCGCCCAGCGGCAGTAGCCGTACACGTTGTAGAAATCCTGATGGAGGCGTTTGGGCAAGAGAAAGCTGACGACGTGGAAGTTCTCGTAGTGGTTCGTGGCCAGCCAGCGCGTGTAGGCACGGCCCTCCTCCGGCGACCATTTACGGGATAGCAACTCCGGCGATTTCACGAAGCTCGCCGGAGCTAGAAACGCGGGTGCGCCCACGCCGGACATCTACGGGACGATCGCCGTTTTCAGGTGGCCGTTGTGGCTCATCAGGTGGCGCATCACTTCCAGGAGATTGGCCAGCGGCTCTTCCTTGTTGACGAATACCTTGGCCGTGATGTGCCCCGCACAGACCAGTTCCAGCGCCTTCCGGATGTAAGCCGGGGTATGGTGGAAGCTCGCCTTGCAGGTAATCTCGGAATAGTGCAGGAGCGCCGTGTCGAGATTGACCTTGCTTTCGTTCGGGCAACCGCCGAAGAAATTCACCGTGCCGCCCCGGCGGACCATATTCACGGCCCATTGCCACGTTTGCGGCTTGCCGACGGCTTCAATCGCCACGTCCACACCACGGCCGTGCGTCAGGTCGCGGACCAGTTTCACCGGATCGCTCTGCTCGCCGCCGATGATCAATTCGTCCGCGCCCAATGCCGCGGCGCGATCCAACTGCGTCTGCCGGCGGCCCACCGCGATGACACGGCATCCGTAGAGTTTGGCTAGCTTTACGAACATCAGCCCGATCGGGCCCAATCCGATGATCGAAACCGTATCGCCCGCGAGCGGAGCCGATTCTTCAAAGCCGCGCACCACACATGCGAGGGGCTCCACGAGCGCCGCGTCCTGATAGCCGACATTTTCGGGAATTAAGTATGTATTGCGTTGGACGATGCGGGCCGGGATCCGGATGTATTCGGCGTACGCCCCATTATTGAACAGCAGGTCTTCGCACAGGTTTTCGAGTCCCCGTTTGCAAAAGAAACACTGATCGCAGGGCGCGGAATTCGCTGCCACTACGCGCTGGCCGATCGTGAAGTTGCTGACGTCCTCGCCGACGGCGACAACATCGCCCGCCAACTCGTGCCCGAACACGGCGGGGGGCACGATCATCCGGGCGTGATAGCCGCGGCGAAAGACCTTAACGTCCGTGCCGCACGTCAATGCCACCTTCACCCGTACGAGAATGTCTCCGCGATCGATCTTCGGAACAGCTACCGGCTCTACTTGCAAATGCTCCTTGCCGTAAAGCACAGCAGCCATCATGTGGTTATTCACTATGACCACCTCTGTGGCTGAACGATTATTTTCAACGATTTAGGTCCTGGATGCAATGCTAAATCAAATCCTGAACGGATTTTAACCAACGGCAGCCGGTGAGAAATCAGTGCTTCCACAGGTAGCTCGCCGCCGAAAACCAGCCGTGCCGATTCTTTTTGTAAGTCTATTGAAGCACTATAGCACCCGAAAAGGGTACGTTCACCCACACAAATGTCGGCGCCGGACGCTTCGACCGTCTCGGTGGCCGAGGTTTGCGCAAAAAGCAGGATGCGCGAACCGGGGCGAGAACACGCAATCGCCTGGTTCACAATGCCCGGCACGGAGGCCGCGACAATCACCAGATCGGCGCCGCGGCCGGCCGTCAATGCCTTTACTTTCGCGGGCACGTCCACCGTCCGCGGATCCCACGCGAACTCGGCGCCGCAGCGGGCGGCAAGTTCCAACCTGGAATCGATCGTGTCGGATGCCGCCACGCGCGCGCCGGTGCGCTTCGTCAGCATGGTGAACATGAGTCCGATCGGTCCCTGCCCCAAGACCACGACAAAGTCCCCAGGCTGCGGATCGCACTGCACCACCGCCTTCAGGCAGGTGTTCAACGGCTCCACCAAGGTCGCCAGTTCGAAGGACACTCCTTCAGGAATGATTTCGACCCCATCTTGGACGATCCAATCCATGACGCGAACATACTGTGCGAATCCGCCGCCCGCCGGCTCGAATCCGGCCGTGATCCCGACCTTCTTGTATACGGGACACTGCGCATAGTTCTTACGCCGGCAGTAAAAGCAGTTTCGGCAGGGAATGTGATGGAAGGCTACGACGCGATCCCCTGGTTTGAATTTGGTAACGCCGCTGCCTACCGCGGCGACTACGCCGGCGGTTTCGTGCCCGTAAATCCGAGGCGGTGCGAGCAGGTTGTACTCGATCTTCTTCAGATCGGTGTGACAAATGCCGCACGCCTCCACGCGGATCAGAATTTCGCCCGCCCCAATCGCGGGCGTCGGAATCTCTTCCACGTTGACGATACTGCTGCCCCGATACACCGCTGCATGCATGGTCTCCGGTATGGCGCTCACGTCAGAATCGGCAGTCGGCAATAAAGTCTCCCAGCACACGTGCGGCCCGGACACAACGATTGCGCAGCCGGAGAAGCTCCGGCAGGCGAACCAGCGGATCCCGCAATGTACGACTTAAAATATTCATTGTAGCGAAGTGACCGTCCGGACGGAGTGCCTGATTGAAGTCGTTCGCCATATCTTCGCCCGCAAGATCGGTAACCACGCGGACGCAATAAAAACCCTTTCCGTGCGCCTGCGCTCGCTCCGCCACGCCGCCCGCCTCCATCTCGACGGCGGAGGCTCCCTGGCCGCGCAGGATACGCTTCTCGGCAGACGTCTGCGCCACGTGATCGATCGAGCACACCACGCCCATGTGATGCGGTGAACCTGCATTTGGGCTCAACACGGGGAACCGCCGCCGGGAGGCCTGGATTTGATTCGCGATCAGGATTTGATTCGCGACAATGATTTCATTCGCGACCAGGATTTCATTCGCGACGACGATATCCGCAATGTGCATTTCGGGGTCCAGTGCACCACAGAACCCGGTGCTGACCACGGCGTCCGCGTCGAAGCTCGCGAGCGCGGAATCCACCGCCGCAGCCGCGCGCTTCTCCCCCGCTCCGTTGGCGACCAGGAGCACGTCATCATCGCCGAGTTTCGCCTGGCGCGCCCAGTCCACCGCGACTCGCGCCGGCCGCACCTCGCGCGCGTGGGAGAGAATGCCCGGAAACTCCATCGCATCGGCCGCCACCAGGAGGAGTTTCATCGTGCCGCGCGGAACCACTCCACCGCGTGCCGGAGCGCCTGATCGGCAGGCCCCGGAGCAAACCCGAGTTCGCGCTTCGCCTTCTCGTGGCTCACCCACATTTTCTTCTTCGCCATCCGGACCGCTTCGATCGGCACCCGCGGCGGCTTGCCGGTGACGCCCGCCCACGCGGTGCTGAACATTCCCGCAAGATAAGCGATCCCGTAAGGGAGGCGTATCGACGGAGCTTTCTTGCCGGTGATCGCCGCCAGCTTTTGCAGAATTTGCGCGAGCGTGAGATTCTCCGAGCCCAGGATATACCGCTCTCCGGAACGTCCGCGCTCACACGCCTGCCAATGGCCTTCCGCGGTATCGCGGACGTCGACCACATTCAGACCCGTGTCGATGAAGGCCGGCATGTCGCCGTTCAGGAAATCGAGCACGATCTTGCCCGTGGGGGTCGGCTTCACGTCGTGATCGCCGAGTGGGGCCGTCGGATTGACGATTACGACATTCATCCCCGAACGTGCGAATTCGAGCGCGACCTGTTCGGCGAGAAACTTCGAGCGCTTATAGTCGCCCGCCATGTGGGCCAGTTTCACCGGCTGCGATTCGTCACCGATCCCGCCGGCCGGGATGCCGATGCAGCCGACGGTACTCGTATAGACGGTGCGCTCCACGCCTGCCTGGCGCGCCGCTTCCAGCAGATTGCGCGTGCCGTCGACATTCGAGCGGTAGAGTTCCGTCGGGTCCTTCGCCCACAGCCGGTAGTCCGCCGCGACGTGAAAGACGAGCCCGCAGCCGGTGGCGGCGAGTTTGAGCGACGCAGCATCGCGCAGATCACCCGTGACGCGCTCCACGTCGAGTCCCTCGACGCGACTTCCCGGACGCACCAGCGCGCGCACCTGGTATCCACGCTCGAGCAGCACGCGAGCGACATGCCATCCAAGAAATCCGGAGGCTCCAGTGACGAGTGC
>JAOAPT010000242.1 GCA_025463045.1 Candidatus Solibacter sp. | reverse complement strand
TTCAATCACGACGGGCCCCCACCTTCTGCAACGGCCATAATCGGGCGAACCCGGCTGGTGGGGAGCTAACCGTGAAATAGGAGTGCAGGTGCAGCAGCCAGCGAGGTCATCTCGTGACCTGGATTGGTGCTGCGCCGATGCCCGGAAGCTACAGGACGCATTCCGACGCGACAGCCAACAAAAGGAAGTAACGATGAACACCCTCTTGAGATCAGGAATGTATCTGCCGATGGCGGCGATGATTCTGACAGCGATTGCCGTTCCCATGACTGCACAGAATCAGGTACCCTTCAAGGGTTCTATACAAGGACACGAGATCGACACACCCCAGGGCGGCCCTCCCCCGACCACACTAAACGTCGTTGGGAATGCCACCGGAATCGGTACCCATGTCGGTCAATTCTCGTTCACCTACCAGCTTACGGTGACCCTCGCGGACGGCACCGCAACAGGGTCTGCTCACTTGATCGCGGCCAATGGAGACAGCATCTATTCGACAGTCGCCGGATCGAGTGAGCGGACGGCGACACCCGGTGTCGCCAGCATTACGGAAATCAACACCATTACGGGTGGTACGGGTCGATTCGCCGGAGCCCAAGGGAGTTTCACGGTCGAGCGCCTGGTCAACCAGATAACCGGCTTGACCTCCGGTTCGTTCCACGGGACCATTACTTCCCCGGGGGCCGCGAAGTGAGAATTGGGCGGCCGGAATAACTGGTCGTGCCTTAACAGCCAGATGTGTTGCGATTGTTTGTGTTGCGATTGTTTGTGTTGCGATTGTTCCGCGCGGGTTAGGCTCCGCGCGGACCTCGCGATTCTCGTTCGCGGTTCGAGCTTCGTTGGGCCAAAGAGAGGGTTAGCGGAAAGTGGACGCTGCCAGGGGAGCAGATCAAAACCACGCCCCCCACGATGACGCAGGTACAGACTGTGATGCGATTCGTAAGATATCGATTTGGGGTGGTGAGCGCGGTAGGAATCGAACCTACAACCTACTGATTAAGAGTCAGTTGCTCTGCCAATTGAGCTACGCGCCCGCTAGGGATTCTGAAGTTGACACGACTCTGCATCGCGTCAAAAATCAGTATACCATCTCGCGCTGAAATGTCACTCCTTCACGACCGAATCTTCCGCCGGAAGCGACGCCGCCGCGATCTGCACGATATCGAGCAGCTTCGGCCCATTCCCCCCCGTCGTCCCCAGCGCATCGCGGAACATCGTCTGACAGAACGGACACGCCGTGCCGATTACCTGCGCGCCTGTCGCCACCAACTCCTCGACCCGCGCCACGTTCACGCGCTTGCCCTTCTCCTCGCCTAGGAACATCTGCCCGCCGCCCGCGCCGCAGCAAAACGACCGCTCGTGCGATCGCTCCGCCTCCACCACCGTCGCCGTCCGCGCCACCACCGCCCGAGGCTCCTCGTACACATCTCGATAGCGTCCCAAATAGCAGGGATCGTGATACACGACCGTCTCGCGCTCCCCACTCGCCGCCGGCAGTCTGTCCTTAACTCGCGCCAGCAATTCGCTGTGATGTTCGATCTCGAACGTCGCCCCCGCCTCACGCCAATCGGTCCCGATCGTCCGCACGCAATGCGGGCAGATCGAAACCATCTTCTTGATGTTCGCCGCCTTCAGCGCTTCGATATTCGTCTCCGCCACCTGTGTGAATGCCAGATCGTTACCCAGCCGCCGCGCCGGATCGCCCGTGCACTTCTCCTTGCGCAGCACGCCGAACGTCACGCCCGCATGCCGCAGTACGCGCGCCAGCGCCACCACAATCTCGCGTCCCTGCGGATCGTACGCGCCCATGCATCCCAGCCACAGACAATATTCCTGCGAGCCGTCATACAGCGGCAGCGCATTCTTCTCGATGAACTTCTGACGCTCGCTGCTCGCGAACCCGAGCGCATTGCCGTTGCGTTCCAGGTTCAGGAACAGCTTCGTGCCGTAGTCGTTTTCCCATTGGCCCGTGTTGACCGCGCCGCGCCGCAGTCCCACGATCATCGGCAGATGCTGAATCCCCACCGGACATTGGAATTCGCAGCTGCCGCAAGTCGTGCACTGGAACGCCGCCTCCTCCGAAATGTGCTTGCCGAGCAGCGCCTCTTCACTCGCCGGACCGAACTCGTTCAGGTACCGGCGCATCCCGAGAATAATCTCTTTCGGATTGAGCACCTTCCCCGTATTCGTCGCCGGACAGTGTTCGCTGCATCGCCCGCACTCCACGCAGGAAAAGCTCTGTAGCGCGTCGATCCGCGTCACGTCCTTGCCCGCGACCAGGCCGAAATCCTCGTCGCCCGATAGCGGCGGAATGCGACTGAAGCCTTCGCGCTCCAGAAACACCGTCGCCGGACTCAGCACCAGGTGCAAATGCTTCGTATGCGGAATCAGCGGCAGGAACACCAACAGCGCGATCGTGTGCAGCCACCACACGGCCTGCCCCCTGACCGATTCTTCGTCCGTCCACACGCCCGCCAGGTACGTCACCATCAACGTGAAAATCAGGAACGCGATGAAGCCCGATTCCGGCGCGACCTTGCCCAGCCATACCGGGCGCACCAGGAATCGCCGGACGAACAGGCCCACGATCGATACCGCGACCACCACCGCCCACACCGCGACGAAGCCGTAATAAAAACTTCCAAAGCCCGAATCCGGTGTGAGCAATCGCAGGCCGAATGCCGAGAGAATATGGTTCACCGTGATCGGGCCGAACGCCAGAAACCCCCAGTAGACGAACGCGTGCGCCAGGCCCGGGAGCGGCCGCTGCTCGATCACCTTCGCCTGCAGCATCACCTCCCACAAAAATTTTCGGATTCGCGGACCGACCGGCGACACCTTGAAATCCGGCGTCGGACGGGCTCGGCGAATGATGTTCAGCACGCGCTGGAAGCGCCACCAGAACAGGCTCAAGGAAGTGAAGAGAAGGACGAGCAGCAGACCGCGCTCCGCCCATGTTGCGTCGCTCATAGAGTCAAGTTTGACTGTAGCATGTGAGCTTCCAGCCCCTTAATTCCGGGATTTCGCGCCGGCCAGTCTAGAATAGGAGTGGAGGGATCTTGAAAATTGTCGTTTCCGGCGCGGCCGGATTTATCGGATCGCACATGTGCGATCGCTTGTTGGATGAGGGACACAGCGTCACGGCGCTGGATAATTTCCTCACGGGCTCCAGCGCCAACCTGGCGCACCTGAAGAGCCATCCCAACTTCCGTTTCGTCGAGCAAGATATCACCAAGCCGTTCACCGTCGAAGGCCCGGTCGATTGCGTGCTCAACATGGCGTCGCCGGCCAGCCCCAAGGACTATCTCGAGCATCCCATCGAGACCCTCGATGTCGGCTCGCTCGGCACACGCAATATGCTCGAACTCGCGCTCGCCAAGAACGCGCGCTTCCTGGTCACCTCCACCAGCGAATGCTATGGCGATCCGCTCGTCCACCCGCAGGTCGAGACCTATTGGGGCAACGTCAACCCCGTCGGACCGCGCTCCTGCTACGACGAGAGCAAGCGCTTCGCCGAGGCCATCACGATGGCCTACCACCGCAAACACGGCGTCCGCACCAACATCGCGCGCATCTTCAATACGTACGGTCCGCGGATGAAACTGGACGACGGCCGCGTCGTTCCCGCCTTCCTCGATCAGGCGCTCCGCGGCGAGTCGATGACGGTCTTCGGCTCGGGATCGCAGACGCGCAGTTTCTGCTACGTCAGCGACCTCGTCGACGGACTCTTTCGCCTGATGCTCTCCGAGGAACGCTACCCGGTGAACCTCGGAAATCCGCGCGAGATGACGATCCTCGAATTCGCCGAGCACATTCGCAAGATGACCGGTACCGCGTCGCAAATCGTCTTTCAGCCGCTCCCCGAAGACGACCCCAAACAGCGCAAGCCCGATATTACCAAGGCCCGCACTATACTCGGCTGGGAGCCGCGCGTCGCGCTGGAGGATGGACTCCGCGAGACCGTCGCCTACTTCCGCGGCGTCCACGCTCAAAACGCCTGATCGAATCGCACCAATAAGCCGCGCGGGTAACCGTCATCACAACCGTCATCGCAAAAGGAGCCGCGCGCATGGACGTTTATCGCAAACAGATTCGGGCATCCGCCGCAAGTGCGGCCGCGAAATGCCTCCCGACGACCCCTTCTTCTTCGACCCGAACCCGCCTTCGCCGGCCTTCCGCAACCCTGATGAGATGCAGTTCGCCATCGACCTCGTCGCCGAATTGATGGCCAGAGGCCGGCATCGACGCAGAGACCGTCTCCGCCTTCAAAGGCGACGGGCGGACTTTTCCCGTCGGACTCCGCCTTCTCTCCCGACCAGCAAGCCGAATGGAATGCCGCCGTCCGCGATTACCACCAAAAACTCCGGTCGCTAAGAGTGCGGTAGGTAGCACCTCACCCGTATAATTAGATCTGTGCCCGGGTGGCGAAATCGGCAGACGCAAAGGACTTAAAATCCTTTTTCCGGAAACGGGAGTGTGGGTTCAAGTCCCACCCCGGGCACCATCCCGTGAAGTTATTAGTGGCCCGCCTTTCTGCTGGCGTTCTGCGTCACGGCGGTGTCAATCCAACCTGACAAAGCCATGGCTAAAACACGAAGACCTGTAGTGTCAAGCCATTTG
>JAOAPT010000228.1 GCA_025463045.1 Candidatus Solibacter sp. | reverse complement strand
CGAACTCGAGCTTGATCTCGACGTCTTCGGGGACGGCGTTCTTGAAGGTGGGAATGGCGGCGCGCACGCGGCGGATGACGTCGAGCGTTGACGCGTCGGCGCGCTTGGTGACGGGAATGTAGACGGTTCGGCGGCCGTTGACGTGGGCGTAGCCGGTGACGATATCGGTGCCGTTCTCGACGACGCCGATGTCGCGGAGGTAGACGGCGGGGCCGCTGCCGGTGCGGATCGGTGCGCTGCCGAGTTCGGCGAGATTGCCGCCAAGCGTGGCGTTGGTCGATGCGATGCGGGTGAGATCGCCGATGCGCACGTTGCCAGAGGGCATGACGAGGGTCGCGCGGTTTACGGCCTGGATGGCTTCCTCGGGCGAGATGCGATAGGCGCTGAGGCGTTCGGGGTTGAGGCGCACGACGATGGTGCGCTGATTGCCGCCGAAGGGCGGCGGCGCGGAGACTCCGGGGAGAACGGCGAAGAGCGGGCGCACCTGATTGAGCGCGATGTTCTGCATCTCGCCGGGCGCGCGGATGGGGCTGGAGAAGACGAGCTGGCCGACGGGCACGCTCCCCGCGTCGTAGCGGACGATGAAGGGCGGCACGGCGCCGGGCGGCATGAAGGCGCGCGCGCGGTTGACGTAGCCGACGACCTGCGCCATCGCCTGGCTCATATCGGTGCCGGGATGGAAGACGAGTTTCATGAGCGCGGCGCCCTGAATGCTGCGCGATTCGACGTGCTCGATTCCGGTGATGTAGAGGAAGTGATACTCGTAGTAATAGGTGAGATAGCCTTCCATCTGCACCGGGTCCATGCCGCCATAGGGCTGGGCGACATAGATCGCGGGCGCGCCGAGGTTCGGGAAGATATCGGCGGGCATTCGCTGCAAAGCGAGGATGGAGCACAGGGCGATGGCGACCACGGCCACGAGGATCGTGACCGGCCGCCGGAGGGCAGACCGAACCAGCCACATAAGAAGTGAATTCCAGTGTAGCCCTTCGGCGTTGGATAAGATAAAGCTCATGCTGCGTTTCACTGTGCTTTGCGTTCTGATCTGTGTTTCCGGCATGGCGCAGACTCCGCCTCCGGTGACGGTTCCCGATTCCGTGGCGCTGGAAGCGAACATCGCCTACGACAAATTCCCCGACACGCGGCTCGACGTTTTGTATCCGAAGGCGGAGGCCGCGGGCTTGCGTCCGGGCGTGATCATGTTCCATGGCGGCGGGTGGATCCGCAGCACGAAGGAAACGATGATGACGGCGTTCTGCCTGCCGTTCCTCGAGCAGGGCTTCGTGGTGGCGAATGTGGAGTATCGTGTGGCGACGGCGGCGGTCGCGCCCGCGGCAGTCGACGATGCGCTGACGGCGGCGAAGTGGTTCTACGATCACGCGGCGCAGTACCACGTGGATACGCGGCGGATCGTGGTCACCGGGGCGTCGGCGGGCGGGCACCTCGCGCTGATGGTCGGGATGACGTCGCCCGTGCCGATCGCGGCGATCGTCAATGGATACGGGGTCACGGACGTGGCGGACCTGCTGGATGGGCCGCACCGTCAGGGATTCGCGGTGCAGTGGCTGCCGGAGCAGGCGGGCCGACTCGAACTGGCGACGCGTCTGTCACCCTTAACTCACGTGCGCAAAGGACTGCCGCCCACGCTCACTGTGCAGGGCGAGAACGATCATACGGTTCCGCACGAACAGGGCGTGCGGCTGACGGCGGCGCTGAAGGCCGCGGGCGACGATGCGGAGATGATGACGGTGCCCAACGCGGGGCACGGATTCTCGCGCGAGCAGTGGCCGGCGGTGCATGCGCGGATCTTCGATTTCCTGCGGGCGCATGAAGTGTTGGCACAGGCGGCAGTGACGGCGGACGAAGCAGCGATTCGGGCGATTGTGGCGCGGTATGTGGATGCGCGTGATCAGAAGGATCCGAAGGCGACCGAGGCGTTGTTCACGGCTGACGCGGATCAACTGGTGTCGTCGGGCGAGTGGCGGAAGGGGCGCGAGGCGCTGGTAAAGGGCGCGATGGCGAGCTCCGAAGCGAGCGGCGGAAAGCGTACGATCACGGTGGAGACGGTGCGATTCCTCTCGCCGGATGTGGCGATCGCGGATGGACGATACGAGATCGCCGGAGCGACGCCGCGGCGGATGTGGGCGGCGCTGATCATGAAGCGGACGGCGGACGGATGGCGGATCGCGGGCATCCGCAATATGCTGCCGGCGGCGCCGGCGGCTCCGGCGAAATGATGGCGTTTCGCATTCGTCTGGCGCGGGCGGAGGATGTGGAGGCGCTCACGGCGCTGATCGACGCGTCGGTGCGCGAACTTCAGGTGGCCGATTATACGGCGGCGCAGATTGAGGAGTCGCTGAAGTCGGTGTACGGGGTGGATACGCAGTTGATCGCCGATGGGACGTACTTCGCGGTGGAGGCGGGCGATACGGGCGATGTCCTTGTTGGCTGCGGCGGGTGGAGTAAGCGCAGGACGCTGTACGGCGGCGATCAGTTCGGCGGGCGGGAAGATTCGCTGCTCGATCCGGCGTGCGATGCGGCACGGATTCGCGCGTTCTTCGTGCACCCGCGGTGGGCGAGGCGAGGGATCGGCGCGCTGCTGCTGGAGGCGTGCGAATCGGCCGCGGTTGCCGCGGGATTTACGCGCCTGGAAATGGGCGCGACGCTGACCGGCGTTCCGTTTTATCGCGCGAAGGGATACCAGGCGGCCGGGGAAATGAGCGTGCCGATGGGCAACGGGCTTTCGCTCGCGATTGTGCGAATGTGGAAGACGGTTAACGCGTCTCCCCCGCCTTCCGCGCCTCCCGCTCGCGTCTCCGGCCGCTGAGAAACTGGTTGGCTTCGACGTCGAACATCTTTAAAGCGAGATCCAGGGCGTCGGAGGTGGGGTCGGGTTGGCTTTGTTTGGTCAAAGCGTTCATGGAGATGACGGCGGGGAGATGCGCGCTGTCTTCCTCGCTGAGTTCCTGGAGGCGGAGGGCGCGGTCGGTCTGTAGAGTGCGGAGCTCGGCCTGGGCTTTGTAGAAGGCGCGTTGGGAGCGGGCCTGATAGCGGGAGAGGCGGTCGAGGACGGCGACGGTTTCGGGGTTGGTGAAATCGGCGGATTCTCCGGTGGAGACTTCGGTTTCGATGCGGCTGAAGCGCTCGAGATTCCAGGCGGCGTGGAGGAGCTCCTGGAAGGTGATGGATTCGAGTGCGCCCTGCGGATCGAGCTCTTCGGCGAGACCTTGATGGAAGGCGGCGAAGGCTTCGCGCTCGTCGTCGCGGACGACGAGGTGGCGGGCGGTGAGTCCGTGACGGACAGCGTTTTGAGCGACGCGGGATTTTCCTTCGTCGCTGCGTGGTCCGGTAGAGTGCCGGGCGTTAGCCTGGTTGGCGGTGATTTGGGCGGGGGATGCCATAGAATTCCTCTCATGGAGACGCTAGCACCGCGACTTGGGGGATCCTGGGGGTATGGGAAGGAAAAGGCCTCAAATAAAAGGAAATATAAATGTGATGTTGGTGTGAATTGCAAATTGCAATAGGGCGGAATTGCGCTCAGGCGCGGGAGATCAGGGCGAGGTTCCCCGGTGTCGCGTCGTGCACGGCCCTGAGGGAAATGGACTGGTCGAAAGTTGCCAAGCGTCCGTGATTGCGGACCGCGAGACCGAGCAGGTAGACGTCGGTGATGGTCCGGTGTCCGGCGAGCATCGACGGGCGGAAGAGGGATTTATCGAGAAGGGAGACGGAGTCAGGCCAGAAATGATGATCGGGGGTAGAGCAAGCTATTTCCAGGAGGCTGGTGATTTCGGCGACGTTGGCGATTGCCGTTCCGTAGGCGGGGCTTGCCAGGATACGAATACAGCCATTGATGGTAATCGGGCACGTCGCCCAACCGCGCCGCCGGTTCACCCCGAGCCAACGATGGGCCGACTCGTGGTGAATGTGGGTCGGGTCCATCAACGCGACCAGAACGTTGACGTCCAGCAGGGCAATACTCATTCCTCGTCTCGTAGACGGTTGACCAGTTCCATATCTGCTGGCGGGGCATCGGGATGTCTCGAAATGAGCGGTATGCCGTTGCGCATCTTGATGGGCGCTTTCGAGGCGAGCGATTGACGTGCCAGGTCGGAAATGATCTGGCCGATGCTGACTCCACGTTCTTTCGCGAGTTGGCGGGCCTCGGCTAGAAGGTCATCGTCGAGTTCCAGGGTAGTGCGCATGCTTCGAGTTTAGCATCACGCATCAAGGCCCGTGATGTCTGATGAGAGCGTGCGCGGGCGCGGCGCTCAGAGGAGGAAATAAGCCGCGGTACAGTCATCCTTATTCCTCAATCTACTAAAACGTTGTAAGTGAAGATACTCACGAGAGCGTAACGCAAAAAGAGCCTCATTAACTTAGTTTCATGATAGGATTCTGATAGACGCAGGTTCTCAAAATGCAATCGGCAAAAACGATCCTAAAGAAGGACGCCGTTTGGTCCAACGATCCTCCATTGCAGCGGAAAACCGATGCAAACGGGCATGAGCTTTCCTCCGAGAAAACGATCGTCGTGATGCCTCAGAAGCCGAAAGTCAGGGCAGCGACAGCGTCGTCGTCGGAACCCGGCACGGAGTACTGGCTTCCGTAGCGCCGCTGCTTAGCGGCGCCACCTTATTTCGCCATTGACCACCGTTACCATCGGACCGCCACGGAATGTGCGCCCATGAAAGGGGGAATTCCGGCTGCGGGATGCCGATTGGTTCACATCATAGGTCCATGCCACATCGGTGCCGAAGACCGTGACGTCGCCGGGAGCGCCGGGGGTTAGCGTGCCGCGTGCGAGGCGCATCACCGATTCGGGGCCCGTGGTGAATAGCTCGACGAGGCGCGCGACGGTGATTCTTCCGGTCGCGACCAGGTTTTCGAGCGCGAGGGCGAGCGCGGTTTCGAGACCGATGATGCCGAACGGGCAGCGTTCGAACTCCTGCATTTTTT